>JAUYTB010000329.1 GCA_030695305.1 Bacteroidales bacterium | reverse complement strand
GGAAGTATTCCAAGTTCTACAAGTTTAGGATCTGCCATATAGTAAAGAGCAAATATATCTGCACGTGCCTCTTCCAGAGATGAACTGAACTCTCTCAACGCATTTGAGGAGGTTCCCTCCAGAAGTTGACCCGATCCGTGTCCAAGGCATTCGTGCAGGTCGGTATGAAGATTACCAGTGATTGCACCATACTCTTTTATCAGAGCCATCTCTGACTCATCCCACGAAAACTCAGTTGTCATACTTTTAGGCGACTCCTCTGCAGCCATATTATATGCTTCACCAATATTTGCTATAGTAACAGATTTTGATCCGTACTCTTTACGAATCCAGTCTGCATTTGGTAAATTAATTCCCAGTGGTGAGGTTGGATGACAATCACCTCCAAGCTGAGCAACAGTGATAACTTTTGCAGATACACCTTTTACCTCTCTCTTTTTGAAGCGATCATCAACAGGAGAGTTGTCCTCAAACCATTGTGCATTCTCACTTATTATTTCGGTCCTTTTTGATGCTTCAATATCCTTAAAGTTAACAACTGCCTCCCATGTTGCTTTCATACCCAGAGGGTCGTTGTATGTCTCAATAAAGCCATTGATAAAATCTACCTGACTATCAGTGTCCTGAACCCATGCAACATTGTATGCATCCCATGTCCGAAGATCTCCGGTTTTATAGTAGTCAATTAAATGAGAGATATAACTCTTTTGGGTATCATTCTCGGCTACAGCTGACGCTTTTTCTAGATGATATATAATCTTCTCTATTTCCGGGCCATACAGTCCACCAACTTTATAGACCTCCTCCTGAACGCGTCCATCTTTTTTAACTAGTCTGGAGTTTAGTCCGTAAGATATAGGTCTTAAATCTTTTGGATCTTCCATTGCTGCATAAAAGCTCTCTGCCTCTTTTCTGCTTACTCCATCATAAAAGTTTACAGAGCTCCCAAGTAGAAGATCTCCCTCTCCGGAGATGTTTTTTCTCTGAGGATACAGAGAAGGATCGTAAAGAACCGGAAGGATATCGTCAGCCATCTCTCCCTGTCCACTATCAATCATAAGTTTACGGAAGTACTCTTGACTACACTCGGGAATGAATTTATCCTCGGCATAGTGATGATGAATACCGTTACTGAAAAAGACTCTTTTTGCATAGACAATAAATCTTTCGTACTCTTCACCCCCTTTCTCTCCGGTGTAGTTCTCAAAAATATTTTCGAGCACTTTCCTTATTTTGAGCCCGTATTTAAAATTTTGATCCCAGAAGATATCTCGCCCGCTTTTCGCTGCTTCACTAAGATGATAGATATACTCTTTTTGGTTAAATGTGAGAGATTCCCAACCGGGGATTCGGTAACGAATTACTCTTATATCTGCAAATTCATCTGCCAGATATTTGAATTTCTCCTCTTTAGTCTCTTTTGTTCCGGTTTGACAAGAGCCGGCAAGTAGCCCAAATGCCATTGCAAACAGCATAATTTTAAAATGTTTCATGATTAATGTGATTTGACAAGTATTGATTTTCAATTTTAACGATTATATCTCCTCTCATATATCTACTCTGCTCTCCCTTCATCTGTCTCACCAGCTCTCCTATTTTCTTTCTCACCTGCTCTCTCTTCTTCTTTCTCACCTGCTCTCCCTTCTTCTGTCTCATTTGACACCTCTTTTTCTACCTCTTTTTCCTCTTTACTAAATATTTCAATTACAAGTCTGTAGAGATTTTTTGCCATTTGAAACAGTGGCATTATCACAGAGATTTTGGTTATCAAGGTTGTTAGAAATCTTGTAATACTCAAACTCTCCTTTAATTGGGAGTAGTGCAACCCAATCATAAGCTCCCGATTGGTAATCTCGCTTTGTAATTTGTAGCGCTCCTCCCTTAATTTAGAAAGAGAGCCTATTCCGGCGTATTTTTCTGACCTTTTCATGACTACTCCTCCTCTGATATTTTGTCGCTCGTTTCAAAGAACATTTTTGAAAACATAGCCACCATTGAGTTAATGAATAGCTTTCTCCTTCTAAAGTAAAGGATTAGAGCCAACAGGAGAAACAGACCTCCGGTTATAACAGTCCCTGCGGCTTTAGACTCAAGCAGATCTCCAATCCACCAGCTAAACGCAGAGGCCAAAAAAGCCAATGCAATACCAATAAAAATAATCAGCAGAGTGACAGACACTATCCTTGAAAATAGAACAGAGAGGTTCTCTACCAACTGAAGTTTTATGGCATCCAGGCGCATATCAAGGTACTCCTTTGCAGAATCTGCCAGATTCTCAAATTTCCCAACAGGACCAGTCTCATCTTTACTTGTTGCCATAGTTGTAATTTTAGATCAAAGATATGCTTTTTTGACTAGACCAGCTCTGATATTATAACCACGTAGTTCTTGCCATACTTTTTGGCACACTTAGGGCATGTAGTATACCACATATACATTTTTTTCATTACCAACCCTTTGGATTTTATAATCCCGGCATAATCCTGACACCACTTACCGGTATTATTGAAATTCCCCTCATACACTTTACTGTAAAACTTTCCACTTAGCAGCTTATTGTCTGCATCTGGAATCTCTTTATCTACAGCAATATAGATGTCCATATTCCATTTGGAGGTGTGTTCACACAGGCATAACCAGTCAACCATGGAGGATGCCGCTTTGGTTACCTTTTTGTCTACTCTTCTAATTGCAGATCCAAACCCAACCGGCATATAAAATATTGTGAAAACCCTATCTCTAACAAAAGGTTTGTTGACCCACTCAACAATTTTATCATCCCAAGGAGCAGGATCGAATGGTGGGCAACATTCGATATTGTTATTTTTAGGTAAAGCCAGGGCAAGTATTAGCATAACCAAACCGGTAATTGCTGTTGCAGGTTGCATCCAGGAGACATAACCAATCATAATAATCTGAACAGTAAGCCATCCAAACACTACAACCACAGAGCCAATAGATAGTGTACTGCAATATTTTTTATTAGCAAAACAGGCAATAGAGGAGATTAAAAAAGATCCTCCAACAAAAGCAAATAGAATCAGACTGGGAATA
>JAUYTB010000327.1 GCA_030695305.1 Bacteroidales bacterium | reverse complement strand
TTAACATCTCTCTTCTTTTTAACGGGCATTATTGTTTTTCCTTTTTTTCTATGGCGTTGTTATATTCTACGGCTTTATTATATTCTACGGTGTTGTTGTATTCTACGGTGTTGTTGTATTCTACGGTTTTATTATTTATTGTCTCAGAACTATTTTTTAACGGCCTCAATTTTACTTTTATCTATGCTTAATACCAAATCTACCCGGCTTCCCAGAATATGAGAGAGGTTCAGCGTAGGTTCCGGAATCTGTCTTATAACAAAGCTTGTGATAGTATCTGAATAACTCTTAACCGATTCGTCAAATACCAGACGGCCTACATTGAGAGAGTTATCAATAATAATATCTTTGGCAGTTGTTAGGGAGAAACCGGTAACTGCAGGTATTGAGGTCATGTTGTTTGCCGGGCTAAGACCCAGTTCTAAATCAATTTCACTTTCACTCTCTACGGGCGTTCCTGCAGGGATATAGACCCCCTTATATTTTTGGGATAACACGTTATTTGTTGCCATATCCTCTATATATATGAGTCTTCCTACTGTTAGCTGTCTTGCACTCAGCTCGGCTTTTGCCTGCCTGAGGGAGAAGCCGGTAACCGAGGGCATATTCACCTTTTTTGGCTGAATAGAGTTAATTGTAAGAAGTACCCTTCTGTTCTTTTTAACAAAGCTCCCGGCAGCGGGATTTTGACGGAAGATCTCTCCTCTTCCCATTCTGGGAAGAAATACCGAATCGGTTATCTCAAGCCTTAGACTCTCTCTCTTTGCAATGGAAGTGGCTGCCTCAACTGTCATTCCCGAGAAGTCAGGAACCTTAAGCTCTTTGTTGTGTCTCGTTATAAACTTAAGAAAGAGAATTGTACAGAGAAGTATTAAGAATACCGCTAATGCGGCAAAAATCAGATTTCTGATTATCCAGTTACTCTTTTTTATCATATCTCACTTATTCTTTTGGACGGTTTGCTACAAAAGTACAGTTTTTTTTGTTATCCGGTTGTAAAAGCTGTCTCTCTCAACTGCAATACATCCGCAACCGGCTGCTATCTTCTCTAACTCCTCAGGAGTCATTAAGGGTTTACTCTCTTGCGAACCTGCCATACTATATATCTTTGTGCTATCGTTTACTGTTCCGTCAATATCATCAGCACCGTAAAGCAGAGTCAGCTGGCACAACTCACGTCCGAGCATAGGCCAGTAAGATTTTATATGAGGAGTGTTGTCAAGTACAATTCTAGATATTGCAAATGTTTTGAGAATTTCAGTAATATCTGCCTCTCCTATAGATGACATAGGGTTGTTGGCAGATTTATATAGAAGCGGGATAAAGGCGTCAAATCCACCTGTCTCATCCTGAAGATCTCTAAGGGCCAGCAGATGATCTACTCTGTTTGCCCTGCTCTCGATATGTCCAAAAAGCATCGTCGCATTGGAACGTATTCCAAGCTTGTGTGCTGTACGGTGAATCTCAATCCACTTTTTGGCATCACTCTTATCCGGGCATATTTTTTTACGAACTTCGCTGTCAAAAATTTCTGCACCACCACCTGGAAGTGCAGATAGCCCCCTTTTTTTCATCTCGGTAAGAATTTCTACTACACTTTTTTTGGAGCTCTTACTCATATCATCTATCTCAACTGCAGAGAAGCCCTTGATTGTGACCTCCTGAGGCAGCTCTTCCCTGAGTATCTCAATAATTTTGAGGTAGTATGACAGATCTCTCTTTGGGTGTACACTTCCTACTACGTGCACCTCTGTCATCCCCTTGACAAATTTTTCCCTGCAGTACTCCCTAATCTCATCTAATGTCATTGACCAGGCACCTTGGTCGGAGTCACTCTCCCTTCGATAGGAGCAAAAATTACATCTGTGACTACATACATTGCTTGGTTCAAGATGAAAATTGCGGTTATACCAAATAATATTACCGTTCTTCTCCTCCTTTATCCTCCACGCCCAAAGTGAGAGAATATTCAAATCATTCTCATCAAACAGCTTAACAGCCTCTTCTCGTCCAACTCTTCCTTCCATTTTTTTCTCAAAGATACAAAAAATGACCTTGGCAAGGGTTGTGGACCTTGCATGCAAATGTGGATTCTCACAGCAGGAACGCTACTTTTACACGTTACGGGCTTATAAACCCTTAACACAACGGGCAACGTCCATCCTCATCCGCTCACAAGTTCGCTTCTTGCGGCTGAGTTTGCCTTACTTGTGCTAAGGGTTTATTTACAGCCCGTGGGGAGACTGGCGTTCCGGCTGTGAGATTTGCTGGGGAATG
>JAUYTB010000326.1 GCA_030695305.1 Bacteroidales bacterium | reverse complement strand
TACGATTAATACAAAAAGAGCCAAACCGATGCCTAAAGCTGTGTAGCTAGTTGTAGATCTTCCTGAAAAAATAAAGAATATTGCCACGGCTAAAGCTAAAATCAGGAAGCTGTTAAAGATAATTTTGTAGCCCTCTTTGTGTATGCGCATAAAAGTGAGAAGTTTAAGTTCAGTTGCTAAAATAGTTCAAATAGTTTAATATAGGCAATTGCTGCCGGGAAGGCAATAAGAGCTCCATCGAACCGGTCTAGTAATCCACCGTGCCCCGGCATCAGACTTCCCGAATCTTTGACCCCAAAATTACGCTTAAAGAGTGATTCTGCCAAATCTCCAAGAACACTAAATATGAAAACAATAAGAGATATTGCCAAAGAGTGCAGTAAGTTCATGTTTAACAATCCTGTATAGTGCAAAATGATGGCAGTTAAGAGAGATGAAACCGCACCTCCAAAAAAGCCTTCCCACGATTTTTTTGGTGAGATAGAGGGAAAAAGTTTGTGACGGCTCTTTTGTCCCAGCGTCATTCCAAAGATATATGCTCCAACGTCGCAGCTCCACAGAATTATAAAAAGAGATAAAAGAGTATAGGGGTTATAGGCATAGCTCTCGTTAAAGATGATTGTATTGGTAAGAGCAAATGGGAGTGATATATATATTATTGAGACAACAGCAAAGCTGCTTTTTATATAGTTTTCGTTATAACTCTCTGTTTTATTGGATTTAGTATTGTCATTGCTCCCCTTTTCGTAGATAGCAGATATGAATATTGCCAGGACAGGAAAAACAAGAATCCAGAATAGAGAGCTATCTGCACCATATCCGTAGTGGAGAAAGAGGAGAGTGTAGAGAGTAAGCCCTGTTACAGAGGCAATCTCACCGGTTAAACGATAGCTGCCACCAAGAGAGATTTTAAGGTACTCTTTGTTCATGATAAGTATGCAAAGAAGCATTACTATAGCAAAAACGACAGGGCTCATAAGCAGAGACCCTGTCATTATTATAAGAAACATCACTCCGCTGAGTGATCTTTTCACTGTGTTATTCATTCTCTTTTTCGTTAACCGGATCGACCGTTATCGTTTGTTGATTACCAGCTCTTTTTCCAAAAATAGTCTCAAGATCTTCGGAGAAGATCACCTCTTTCTCTAAAAGCTGCTCTGCAAGCTTTGTGAATCCCTCCATATTGGCATTAAGAACCTTCTTGGCTGTTTCGTATGACTCATCTACAAGTCTCTTTACCTCCGAATCTATAAGCTCTGCAGTCTTTTCACTGTATGGTTTCCCTATATTAAAACCCGAAGACTCAGTAGAGTCGTAAAAAGATACATTACCTACAGAGGGGCTCATACCCATATAAGATACCATTGCGTATGCCTGCTTGGTAATCTTCTCAAGATCACTTAAGGCACCAGTGGATATCTTTCCATTAATAAGCTCTTCGGCAGCTCTGCCACCTAAAGTTGCGGCCATCTCATCCATGAGTTGCTCTGTTGTTGTAATCTGCCTCTCTTCCGGCAGATACCAGGCAGCTCCAAGAGATCTGCCACGAGGTATGATTGTCACCTTTAAAAGAGGATTGGCATGCGGAAGAATCCAGCTAACGGTAGCGTGTCCCGCTTCGTGAAAAGCTATTGTCCTCTTTTCTCCAGGAGAGATTATCTTACTCCTCTTCTCAAGCCCACCAATAATCCGGTCTACTGCGTCCAGAAAATCCTGCTTCTCAATCACCTCTTTATTGTTTCTTGCAGCAATGAGAGCTGCCTCATTACAGACGTTTGCTATATCTGCACCGGAAAATCCGGGAGTCTGCTTTGCAAGAAACTCAATATTGAATCCCTCAATTAATTTAAGAGGCCTAAGGTGTACTTTAAATATCTCTACTCTCTCTTTAAGTTCCGGAAGATCTACATGTATCTGTCTGTCAAATCGACCTGCTCTCATTAGTGCTTTATCCAGAATATCTGCCCTGTTTGTCGCGGCCAATATAATTACTCCGGAGTTTGACCCAAATCCATCCATTTCTGTAAGGAGTTGGTTAAGAGTGTTTTCTCTCTCGTCATTCGAAGAGAATCCTGCATTCTTACTTCTGGCGCGTCCCACTGCATCTATCTCATCTATAAAGACAATACACGGGGCCTTCTCTTTGGCCTGACGGAAGAGATCTCTTACTCTGGATGCACCAACACCCACAAACATCTCCACAAAGTCAGATCCCGAGATTGAGAAGAAAGGTACATTTGCCTCTCCGGCAACGGCTTTCGCAAGAAGTGTTTTTCCGGTACCCGGAGGCCCTACCAGGAGAGCTCCTTTTGGGATTTTTCCTCCCAGATTTGTATATTTCTTTGGGTTTTTGAGGAAGTCAACAATCTCCATCACCTCTACCTTTGCCTCCTCAAGTCCGGCTACATCCTTAAATGTAATCTTGGTATTGTTCTCTTTGTCGAATAGCTTGGCCTGAGATTTTCCCACAGAGAAGATACCTCCGCCGCCTTGTCCTCCGCCACCCATAGATTTATTCATTCGTCGGAACATAAAAACCCACAGACCTATTAGAAGAATTGGGAAGAGAAGCCACTCCATAGCTCTTCCCAGATAGTTTGTCCTCTCTTCTGATTCAAAAGAGAAACGCTTATCTTCCGGAAGTTGAGAGAGAACCTGTTCGAACTGCTCTTCTGGATTAAAGTTAGTAGATACTATAAAGAAGAACTGAGGTCCAAACTTTGGCTCTTTACCTCCGAATAGCTCTTTGTATTTAAAAAGGGAGTCTTTCTTTATAAAGACCTCTGCTCTGTTCTGATTTGTTACATAGATAATCTTCTCTACATCTCCTGTAACAACTATCTGCTCCTTGACTTTAAGCCACTCAGATTTGATTGGGTCGCGTTTGTCATATGAGGTCCACATATAAGCAATAGCACCCAGAAGAACAATATATATCCATAGAATATTGAATTTTGGGGGCCATATTTTGGAGATCTGTTTTTTATCTTTATTGTTATCTTTTGGTGATTCCATTTATGATTAATTAATCGGTGTATATAGTCTTCTCTGCATCAGCCCACAAATCTTCCATCCTGTAAAACTGTCTGTATTCGGTTTGGAAAATATGAACCACAATATTTGCATAGTCCAGGATTATCCAGAATGCATTCTCTTTACCCTGCATTCTAAGTACTTTCCTTCTGCATTTTTTATGCATCATCTCCTCTATATTGTCGGCAATGGCTAGTACCTGAGGTTTTGAGTCTGCATTACATACCACAAAATAGTCGCATATTGCAGTACCAATGGCACTTAAATCTAATGAGCAGACATGACTGCCCTTTTTATCAAGAATTGCATCGGCTATGCAACGGAGCTCTGTTCTGTCAAGCTCTTTAGATTCCGATGATCTTTTTGTAATCTTTGCCGGTTTTGCAACCTCTATATCAGGTTTAGCAACCTTTTTAGGTTTTACCTCCTTGGGTTCTGCCTCTGCTTTTACTTTACTAACCTTTGGGGCCGCAACCTTTTTAGGTTTTACCTCCTTGGGTTCTGCCTCTGCTTTTACTTTACTAACCTTTGGGGTAGCAACCTTTTTAGGTTTTACCTCCTTGGGTTCTACCTCTGCTTTTACTTTACTAACCTTTGGGGCCGCAACCTTTTTAGGTTTAACCTCCTTGGGTTCTGCCTCTGCTTTTACTTTACTAACCTTTGGGGTAGCAACCTTTTTAGGTTTTACCTCCTTGGGTT
>JAUYTB010000308.1 GCA_030695305.1 Bacteroidales bacterium | reverse complement strand
CATAGAGGCGCCACTCCAGTCTCCCTCTATGGGAAGGAAATTCTTGGGTTTGTATCTCTGTTTCCCGGGAATTCGAAAATCACGATAGTCCTGAGTTGTTATATTGATGCCAAAATCCTTAATTGTCTTGATAGTAAGGTCTATATATGGGATGCTTGTAGGTTCTGATAGCTCTATTACACTGCTCTTATCGCAGAGTGGAAGTGCCATAAGCATTCCGGATAGCAGTTGTGACCCCCCTTTACCGGATATTTTAAGAGATGTGCCCTTTATGGATCCCGAGATTACAGCAGGTAATTTGCCGTTTTTTGTCTCAATATCAAGACCAATCTCTTTTAGTGGTTCATCAGAAACAAACAGCTCCCGTTTATTAAGTCCACCCTCTCCCTTTATGGTTATTGAGTCAACACCCTTGCTCTTGCCCGGTAGATGGCCAACAGTTGGGATCATCAGACGACACAGCAGACCAGACTCTCCCATATTAAGTTCTACAGGTTTAATATTTTTTGTAAAAATCTCCTCTTTGGTAAGCTTATGTGAGATCTCTTCAATCCCCGGGCTTATAATCTCAATTTTAAATTTTGGCAACTTGCACTTCTCCAGCTTAACCTTTACTCCAAGTGTTCTTATAACGTTAAGAGCGGCCTCGCTATCTGCACATGGTGTGTAACCGTAGAGAGTTGTTTTTCCTTTAGCCCAGGCTGCCGAAAGAATAGCTCTTTGGGCATGGCTCTTGGAAGAGGGCGCAACTATCTTTGGGAGAAGAACTTTTTTTGTTACCAGATGAGGATAGGATTTTTTTGATATTAACTTCTCTGCCTCGGGGATGGTAAACTGACCGGGTGCAGTTCTTGTATTATCGTCCAATGAGCAGTAAATAAACGGGGAACCTATAAAATATGATATAAGTCGTGTAAATTTACCTTCGTCACCAACCGAGAATGCAACCAGACTATTTATAGGGTATGTCTTATAAAGTCGAAGCAGTCGGGAACACTCCTGAATAGTTTTTGAATTTGTTACAATTTTAACAATATCAGCTCCTTTTTCGCGTGAGCTCTCATATATTTCGCATAGCCTTTCAAAACTCTCTGTGGAGTTAAAGTTGTGGTATGAGAGAATAATTGAGAATCCCCTGTTACGGGCAGCGCTGATAATCTCCTCTCTGTATTCTGATGGAGAATCATAGTCAAGATCCAGATACCTTTTCCCTGTGGACTTTCTTGTTCTTGTGCCAAGAATTGCCCACATCAAACGTTTTTTACTCTCTTCGTGAGAGAGTTCGTAAGTGCGGCAAGTTGCAATCAAATCTTTTTTTGAGCGGAAAACAACTACTGTCTCCTCTCTGGTTAAGTTGTTCAGATCGAGTCTAATCTCGGCTAACTGAGTTTTTGATAGTGCTTCGGTCACCTTGGTTAAACCAGATGCACCAATGCTAAGACAAATCATAAAGAGCCTCCTCCAAACGGGCAATTTGAACAGGATAGATTACACATTTACCTATCCTTTCGATTAATATAAAAGAAATTGAGTCGCCGGACCTTTTTTTATCTCTCTTCATAGATGAAAAGAGCAGCTCCGGCTTTAACGGAGATCTTGTCTCCAGTCCTATTTTAATAAAATCCTCTTCGATTGTATTTGCCTCCTGGCTAGCAAGTATCCTAAGCTTTACAGATAGCCTGGCAGCCAGCACAATGCCAATTGCAACAGCCTCTCCGTGAGGTACTCCTCTCTCCTTCTCAATAGCGTGAGCAAAGGTGTGACCAAGATTTAGAAGTTTACGATCTCCAATTTCAAACTGGTCACTCTCAACAATCTGAGCCTTAATAGCCGCGGCCCGGGAGATATATGGAGCCAGCTCCTCTAGTGTGTAACCCCTTTTTAGCAGAGATGCAGCCATGCAATACCCCTCCTTATCTTTAAGAATGAGCGTTTTAAGCATCTCTGCCAACCCACCTTTTATATCACTTTGTGGGAGCGTTTTTAAGAATTGCGGGCAGATAAGTGTAAATGACGGTTGGCGGATGACTCCGAGAACATTTTTGTATCCGTCCAGATTGACTCCGTTCTTACCACCAATTGCTGCATCTACCTGAGAGAGAAGAGTTGTGGGAACCAGTGCAAAATCTACACCCCTAAAATAGATGGATGCGGTAAAAGCAGCAATATCGGTTGTTATTCCGCCTCCAACGGCAAGCAAAAAGGTATCCCTGTCTGCCTCCATATCCATCAGCTTGCGGGCTATATCTGCAACAACAGAGAGCGACTTCTCCATTTCCGAAGCATTGACCTCAATGTGTGGGAAAGGGAAATATTTGCCGTAAATGGCCTTTACATTAGAGTCAATAATAACAATCACCCTCTTCTCTTTTGGAAGAAGGTGAGAAATCTCATCAAGAGAGTTGCAACTTAGAA
>JAUYTB010000307.1 GCA_030695305.1 Bacteroidales bacterium | reverse complement strand
GTCTAATCCTTGACTATAAGGGGTTTTGTAGATCTCAACTATTGCTTCGGAGACATTGATATATGTCCTTCTTTTCTTTATAGTTTCGCGATAGAACCCGGAGAGCATATTTTCGTGAGAGCTGTAGTTTCTCTCAATATTGCCTATAGCGCTCTCTACAAGTGCTTTTGCATCAAGAGCCCTTATCGTTATCTCATCCAGCAGGCTTGGCTGTGGTGTTAGGTAGATAGTGAGTTTATCCATATTCTCTCCATTGACAGATATCCGGCTGGTGGTATATCCTATATGGGAGATCTCAATGGTTTTTGCCTTTAAGGAGTCCTTAATTTTAATAGAGAACTCTCCGTTGGTATTTGTGATAGTTCCGATATTAGTACCTGTCACCGACAGATTTGCGTACTCCAGACTCTTCTGGGATTGTTTGTCTTTTACTACCCCCTTAACTGTGTAAAAATCTTTTTGCTGAGACCATAAGGGTGATGCTCCTGCAGTCAATATAACTGCCAAAATCAGCAAAATACTTTGTTTAACTGTTGTTTTCATATCTTAATCATTTATATGTTAGAATCCTTTTTTGATGGTGTTCTACATATAAGATCATCAAACAACGAAATACCCTACACCTTGGCAAGGGTTGTGGACCTTGCAAGCAAAATTAGACCTTGGCAAGGGTTGTGAACCTTGCCTGGGTTGTGGCGCTCCATAAAGCCAGGTATAAGCTTAGAAACTTACTCCGGTGAGTTGTTCTGATACCTGCCAAAGTTTTTGAGAAATATCTGACTTGAAAAGTTTATCCCCCTCTGAGGAGATGACCGGATTGCCTCGGAAGTTTGCTATTCCATCTGGACCAATGTATTCTCCACCTTGAAGTTGCGGATTAGTTGCGGCGAAAAGGGTAGGGAGTGCTCCTTTGTGTGCCGGTTGTGCAAATAGAGATACAAGGAAGTTCATCACTTTGCCTCCCTCTTTTCCGGATCCTCTCATAAAGAGGTTGGTTGCAGATACTCCGGGGTGACAAACGATGCTTTTTGTGTTAGACCCGGATTGTTTAAGCTTGCTGTCGAGCTCTTTGCCAAATAGTAGATTAGAAAACTTACTTTGACGATAAAAGTTCATTGTAGAAAACCCTTTAGATCCGTCCAGATTGTCGAAATAGATCTTTGCACCTCTGCTTGCAATGCTGCTTACAGTTACAACTCTTGAACCGGGCGTAGATGTTAGCAGAGGCATAAGCAGCCCCGTAAGAGCAAAGTGGCCAAGGTGGTTAGTGCCGAATTGCAGTTCAAAACCATCTTCTGTTTTTTGGTATGGAGGAATCATAACCCCAGCGTTATTTATAAGCAGATCCAGACTACTATATTTTTGAGTAAACTCTTGTGCAAATGCGCGCACACTTGCAAGATTGCCAAGATCTAGATTCATAAGGGATATCTCTGCTAAAGGGTTATCTGCCTTAATCCTGGCAAGTGCCCTCTGCCCCTTCTCTATATTTCTTACTGCAATAATAACTTGGGCACCCTTTGACGAAAGTACTTTTGCAGCCTCCAATCCAATACCGCTTGCACCACCTGTTATTATAACTATTTTACCTTTTAAGTTGTCAATACTCTCTATTGTCCAGTTTTGCTTTTTCATATAATTAACGATTTATAGAAGAGAAACAAAAAAAGAGATTAGTGGTTCATGGCTTTGCCAGAGTTTGAGGTAACTAGCATA
>JAUYTB010000306.1 GCA_030695305.1 Bacteroidales bacterium | reverse complement strand
GATCTGGAGTAGACAGCATCCGAGAAGCCATAGGCACCGCCCACTACAAAGAGTACCCTTTTCACACCCGACACTCTCAATTTCTCTATCCTGGAGGCGAACTCTTCCGAATTGCCACTCTCTCCCCTCTCATCCAGCAATACCAGATGATCTCCCTCTTTGAGTGATTTTAGAATTTGTTCTCCCTCCCTCTCTTTTATCTGTTTTCTGCTAAGAACGGATGCATTACGAATGTCCGGTATCTCTTTTTTTGAGTATGATATATAGTGTTTAAGTCTCTCTTCGTAAAGAGAGATGCCCTCTCTCAGATAGGGGGCGTCTGTTTTTCCAATAACAAGCAACTCTATCTTCATCTTCACAAAATTACAATTTATTTGAGATATTCCGGAGATTTATATTAATTTTATGGATTACCGGATGGCTTGATTTTTGCCTTTACCTATTGAATGTGGATTAATAATATGATGAAAAGGATTATTACAACTCTCATACTCTCTTTCTCGGGATTTGCAGGCTTATTTAGCCAAGCAGCACAAAATCAGGCAAGTGAGCAGGATGTTTTTGTTCCTATTGCTAAGTACATACAAAACGGAGATGCAGAAAGATTGGCCGTATGGTTCGCATCTAACCTGGAGATTGATATATTGGGGACAAATAATGTATGCAGCAGGCAACAGGCAAAACAGATATTAAAAGAGTTCTTCGGCGAATACTCTCCAAAGAGTTTTGTGATTCAATACCGCAGCGGAAAACCACCAATGAAATACGCTGTAGGGAATCTAAGTGCGGGGGGGAGTAAATTTCGCGTAACCCTCTTTGTTAAGACACAAAAAGAGGGAAACTACATCCAGCAACTCCGAATAGAGAAGGAGTAATTGTGCATTTAAAGGCATAGCAGAGATCTAAAGGCATAGCAGAGATCTAATTACCGAAAAACTGGTTTTGCAAAAGCAATAACATCATCTTTAGTTATGGTATTATTACTTAAAATCATAAGTCTCTCCACAACATTTCTCAGCTCTCTGATATTACCTGTCCATTTGTAGGTTTTAAGCTCCTCTAAAGCGCTCTGTTCAATAGTGCGGGGTGGCATTCCGCTCTCTTGTGAAATTTGAGTGAGAAAATGCTCCACAAGCATAGAGATATCCTCCTTTCTTTCACTAAGTTGAGGCACATGAATAACTATAACACTAAGTCTGTGAAATAGGTCCTCCCTAAATGTTCCCCTATCTATCTCATCTGTAAGATTCTTATTTGTTGCAGCAATAACCCTCACTTTCACGTTTATATCCTTATCGCTTCCAACACGGCTTAGTCTGTTCTCCTGCAAAACTCTCAACACCTTTGCCTGAGCAGCAAGACTCATATCCCCAATCTCATCAAGGAAAAGTGTACCGCCGTCTGCCTGCTCAAACTTCCCTTTATGCTGTTTAACGGCAGAGGTAAAAGCCCCCTTCTCATGACCAAAGAGTTCACTCTCTATAAGCTCTCCCGGGATAGCAGCACAGTTAACCTCCACAAAGGGCATAGTGTTACGATTGCTCTTTTCGTGAAGCCATCTTGCAACAAGCTCTTTTCCGGTCCCGTTAGAACCTGTAATCAATACCCTTGCCTCGGTTGGTGCAACTCTCTCTATCATCTCTTTGATTCTGGTTATTGCAGGAGAGACACCTACAATTTCAGGTATTTTAGCCACTCTCTTCTTAAGAATTTTTGTCTCCTTAACAAGATTGGTCCTATCTGTGGCATTTCGCAGAGTAATCAATATTCTGTTAAGGTCCAGCGGTTTCTGAATAAAATCAAAAGCACCTCTCTTGATACAATCTACAGCAGAGTCAATTGATCCGTGACCGGAGATCATGATTACCGACGAATCAACATTAGCTTCGTTTAGTCTATCCAGAAGCTCCATCCCATCCATGTTAGGCATCTTTATATCCGAAAAGATAACATCATAACTCCCCGCTGTTGCCAAAGCAAGCCCCTCAACACCATCTGCGGCCAATGCTACCTCATGGCCTTCAAATTCAAGGATCTCTTTGAGTGTATTTCTTATGGATCTCTCGTCGTCTATTATCAGAAGTTTCATTTTTTCAGTAATTTCACCTATTTATAATTAGTCATGGAAAGAGCAACTTCCGACATATATCCCTCTTTAAGAGAGTAGGAAGATTGGTAAAGCTCGGTAATTCCTAGTTTTTTAATGACATACTCTGCAAAAATGCTGCCTAAAACCATATAGTCAACCCTCATTGGAGACATCCCTGCCATCTTTGTCCTCTCTTCCCGGGTTGAACATAGTAGTCTCCTGTGCAATTCATGGAAAGAGCCGATAGGCAACTCCATAGCAGGGAGATCTCCTTTATCGCCTGGAAAAATCAACTCCCGGAGAGTATCAAAAGAGCCCGAAGACCCCACCAGAAGTTTTGGCTTGTGCACAGATGCCTCTTTTACAAGATCTCCGAGAGAGTCATCCAGATAGTTATGATATCTCTCTATCTCATCTTCTGTTATAGGATCCGACGGGTTAATAATCTCCTTCATCCTGATCACTCCCAAAGGGTAACTCTGTTTCCAGTATATCTTATCTTTATCTGCGATTATAAATTCGTTGCTACCCCCTCCAATATCCAAAACAAGCACCTTCTCATTATATAAAAGAAGAGACTCTCTAACACCTTTGTAAATGAGCTCTGCCTCTCTCTCTCCTGAGATAATCTCCACATCTATATTATAACGATCTCTTAGCATAAGAACAAACTCCTCCCCGTTGGATGAATCCCTGATTGCCGATGTTGCAAACGCCTTAACTATAGTTGCACCCCCCTCCTCTTTCAATATCTCTGTAAGATTATCCATCGCCTCAAGAGATGATTCAATCGCCTCATCTGTGAGATATCCCTTTCTGAATCCACCCTGTCCGATATGAGAACCTCTCTGTATTACTTTTAATATATTGCACCCATCTTTTGAAACCCGGGCTATTAGAAGATTGAAAACATTTGTGCCAAGGTCAAAAACAGCTATTACCATCTCAAAAATTTTTACAAAGATAATCCTTTTTTATGTATGTTTGTTTTTTGTAAAAGTATGATAAAAAGAGAGATTATTATAGCAATTGACGGCCATTCATCTACCGGTAAAAGCACTTTTGCAAAGGCGATTGCATCAAAATTCGGCCTTATATATGTAGATACGGGGGCACTCTATAGAGGGGTTACTCTAACAGCTGTAAGAGAGGGAATTACATCATTTGACAACCCTTCGAACAAAGGGCAGTTGGAGGCTTTGCTGTCTAATACCGATCTGATATTTAAACCTTCCGGTAAAGATGGGGCCAGTGAATTATGGCTAAACGGAGAGAATATCGAGAGGGAGATAAGAACTCTTGAGGTTTCCGGGATGGTAAGTATCTTTGCATCTATGCCTATTGTAAGAAATTATGTAGACTCAATCCTTAAGGAATACGGTAAGAGGAGAGGTGTTGTAATGGATGGAAGAGATATAGGAACTGTTGTCTTCCCCGATGCCGATCTCAAGATATTTATGACTGCAGATCCCCGAATCAGAGCTCAGAGAAGGTATCAAGAGATGATCTCCCGGGGAGAGAAGGCAGATTATCAGGAGGTGTTAGACAATGTCAATGAGAGAGATTTCATGGATGAGAACCGGGAGGCAGCCCCTCTCAAGAGGGCAGATGACGCTCTCTTTTTAGACAACAGCAATATGACACACGAAGATCAGATGGTATGGATAGAGATGATTCTAGCCCAAAAATGGGGTTACAGGTAGAGGTTGACAGTAAATCCGGATTCTGCTATGGAGTAATCAAGGCTGTCAGGCAGGCAGAGAACTTTCTTAAGAACAATAGTCACATATACTCACTTGGGGCAATAGTTCACAATGATACAGAGTTAGCCCGTCTTGAAAATCTGGGGATGAAAATTATACAACATTCAGATATTGAGAGGATTGAGGATGTCGACATATTTATCCGGGCACATGGCGAACCCCCCTCAACATATAAAAGAGCTGCTGAGAGAGGTTTGGTTGTTATGGATTGTACTTGTCCTGTTGTACTAAAGCTTCAGGAGAGAATAAGAAAAGGTTACCGGCAAGTGAAAGAGAGAGGCGGGACTCTGCTTATTTTTGGGAAAAAGGGGCACGCAGAGGTAAACGGACTAATCGGGCAGGTAGATGGAGATGCTGTTATCATAGAGAGAGAAGAGGATCTCAACTCTATAGATTTTAGCAGAGCGTTGACCATTTTTTCACAGACTACTATGGATACTGTTCACTATTCTGCCATAATCTCTTCTATTAAGAGAAGAGTATCAGAGGCAGGCGGTGATTCAGGGAAATTTGAATATCACAACACAATATGCCGTCAGGTATCTTCCAGGCATCCACATCTGAGACTCTATTGCGGGAAGCACGATGTGATTATCTTTGTAAGCGGAGGCCAAAGCTCTAACGGTAGGGTCCTTTTTGAGACATGCCGCTCTGTAAATGCCAGAGCTTACAAAATAGAGAGCAGCAAAGATCTGGATATCTCATGGTTCAACCCCGGAGAGACGGTAGGGGTTTGCGGAGCAACCTCAACACCTATGTGGCAGTTGAATGAGATTGCAGAAATTATACGAAACTATTGATTTTCAAAAATAATTCACATATATCTCCTATTATGCTTCCGGAGAAAACACTCTATGCAAAGGTTACTCTGCCGCTTCGTCTAACAATGGATGTAAGCTATATTGTTCCTTCGCATCTCGCAACAAAAGTACAGAGAGGATCCTTTGTCAGGGTTCTCTTTTCCGGAAGAGTCTATACTGCCGTTGTAACCTCTGTGTCTCATCATTCTCCTGATTACCAAGGTGATTACAAGGATATTGAGGGCACTGAGATGCTCCCCCCTGCCTCAGAGAATGAACTTGAATTGTGGAGTTGGATCTCCGGATACTATATGTGTACAGATGGCGAGGTTTTTAGTGCCGCACTCCCCTCACCTGTGACAAAGGAGAGAAAAAATCCGGTCCGTAATAAGAGAGTCCGGGATAGAGAGGAGGAGTCCCCCAGCAAACTTACATCTGCGCAGAGTGAAGTATATAGAGAGATCTCGGAAAATCTTTTACATAGAACTCCATCTCTTCTTAAAGGTGTTACCGGATCCGGGAAAACCGAAATCTACATTCAGCTCGCCTTTGATACACTAAAAAAAGGAGAGTCTGTTCTCTACATGGTTCCGGAGATCGCTCTGAGCAGACAGTTACAACAGAGACTAGAACGTTTCTTTGGTAAAAATCTTATTGTTTACCACTCAGGTCAGAGTCCTGCTCAACGAAGGGAGGCCTACGAGAGGGTAAAACTAAGCAGTGAACCATCTCTGATACTTGGACTCAGATCGTCTGTTTTTCTCCCTTTTAATAAACTAGGGCTTATTATTATTGATGAAGAGCACGATACTTCTTATAAACAGAACGAACCGGCACCCAGATACCATGGAAGAGATACGGCCCTTATGCTTGCAAAGATTCATAAAGCGGGGGTTGTTTTAGGATCCGCAACACCATCTCTTGAGAGTATCTATAACTGCTTTACCGGAAGATACTCCCTTATTGAACTTAATAAGAGGTTTTATGGTGAGGAAAACCCCTCTGTAGAGATTATTGACACTATCCGGGAACAAAAAAGAGGGAGAATGGAGGGGCTATTCTCAACATCTGTGCTGGAGGCGATAAAGGGTCGGATGGCAAAGGGGGAGCAGACTCTTATTTTTCGCAACAGAAGATCATACTCTCCTATGGTTCAGTGCATTTACTGCGGCGATATCCCCGGTTGTATTCACTGTAACGCAGCAATGAGCTACCACAAAGCCAAGGGGCTGTTACAGTGTCACTATTGTAGCTATAACAGGAGATACACAACAATATGCACAAAGTGCGGAAAGCCTGGTCTTAAGGAGAGAGGGTGTGGAACCGAGATGATAGAGGAGCAGATAAAGCTGATGATCCCTGATGCGAGAGTTGCAAGATTTGACTCGGAGACTACCTCAAAAAAAACTGAAATTAAGAGAATTCTTGGAGAGTTCTCAGAGAACAAAACAGATATTCTTGTAGGGACACAGATGATAAGCAAGGGTTTTGATTTTGAAAATCTCACCCTTATAGTCCTTATCCAGGCGGATGCAATGTTTGCTGCCGAAGATTTCCGGGCAGGAGAGAGAGCATTGCAAATGCTTGTTCAACTGGCGGGAAGAGGGGGCAGAAGAGAGAGTCGCGGGCACATTATTGTTCAGACTGCCCAACCGGACAACAAA
>JAUYTB010000282.1 GCA_030695305.1 Bacteroidales bacterium | reverse complement strand
TGTCATATGTCTTAAACTTTTTTAGAAGAACTGTTCTTGGTTGTGCCCCAATGCTGGAAAATTCGACTTTCAAAAGGTTGTTCTCCAATACTGTTCTCAAATCATCCGCTTTGGAAGCATCAGTAAGTATTGAATCTTTATAGATATCGGAGGTTTTAAATGCACTCTGCGTCTCTTTTGGTGTAAACAGAGCTAAAGTGTCACTTTCAACAGGATTATTGGGCGCATATAAAAGAGCTTCTGCCGTTGCAATGGAATCTTTAATAAACCTCTCTCTCTCCTGCTCCTTGAAAATTCTGGCATTGTACCAGCTGAAACCAATCAGTATGGCGCCAATAAGCACAAAACCTGCTATGGAATTTTTATTCATGACCTTCTATTCGTATTGTTTATCAATTAGTTTTATCTTCTCCTCTATCTGTCCCATCTCCTCTTTTGCTTTAGATATCTTCTTTTCAATATCACTCAGGATAGACTCTGCATTTTTAGATTTAGCAAAAAAGCCCATATTGTTCTCCCATAGAGCAATATCCTGCTCAATTTGACGGAATTTTTGAAGTAGCTTATCTCTCTCTACTTTTATTCCCCTATCCCCTTTTGTTGAACTCTGAAGATCCTTGATATGTTTCCTGAATCGTACAAGCTTTGTCTCATTTTCACTGCTTTTTACGTCGGCAAATTTCATATCAATTGCATGTCTGTAGGCAGATTGAACTCTCTCTTTTTCTTTAAGAGGTACATAGCCTATCTCATTCCATCTGTTTTGAAAATCCTTTAAAGCTTCAAGATTTTCGGAAGCTTTGTTCTCCGGTTTATAGGCATTAATCTCCTCTATCAGATCCTGTTTCTTTTTAAGATTATCGTCATAACTCTCCTCGACAACCGAGAAAAACTTCGCTTTATTCTCAAAAAAGAGATCACATGCTGCCCGAAATCTTTTCCATACTATATCTGACTGTTTTCTCGCTACAGGACCAATCTCCTTCCACCTCTTTTGCATCCCAATAAGCTGATCGGTAGTTTTTTTCCAGTCCTGGCTCTCTTTAAGAGCTTCGGCCTGCTCACAAAGAGCAATTTTCTTATCGAGATTCTCCTGCATTACTCTTTTGAAATTTGAGTAGAAGTCTCTCTTTGCGTTATAGAACTTATCACACGCTGCACGGAATCTGTCATAAATCTTCTGGTTCTCCTTTTTTGAAGCAAAGCCAATAGCTTTCCATTCACTTTGAAGGGTCTCCATCTCTTTAGACAATGCATTCCAGTCGCGTTCGTTACCCTCTGTATCTGCAATCGCCTCCGCCTTTTCACAAATGGCACTTTTTTTATCCAGATTTAACTTTTGATCCTCTTTAAGAGTTTCAAAATGATCCTGCTGACGCTTGTTTATATTTGAAGTCGCTAGCTTGAATCTGTTCCAGATCTCCTCGCGTAGCTCTTTTGGAACAGGGCCAAGCTCTCTCCACTCATCGTGATACTTTTGAAGTTTGCGGAATGCCTGAACTACATTCTGCTCCTCTGTAAGTTGTTCTGCCTTTTCACAAAGTTCCGTCTTTAATTCGAGGTTCTTTTTAAGATCCAGATCTCTGAGTTCGTTATTAATCTTTACAAAATCATAGAATTTCTCTACCAGAAACTGATATGTATCCCATAAATCCTTGCTACCTGCCTGAGGTACAGGACCTATCATCTTCCATCTGTTTTGCAGTTCACGGAATGTAGGGAATGTATGCTGCAGATCTTCCTGTTTATCAAGAAGGCTCTTTAACTCCTCAATTATCTCGTTCTTTCTCTTATAGTTCTCCTCTTTATGCCTCTCTAGTACCAAAACAAATGACGATCTCTCGATTTTATATCTGTTATATAGCTCCTTAAAGCCTCTTTCAAGTTCTGCAAAAGGGTTACTTGAGATTATATTCTCCTCAGAAGAGTCCTCTTCTTCTCTCTCTTCCTGTACAGGGAGTGTCATTCCGGCAGCAATCTTCTCTTTTTTGAGAGTTTTATAGAAAGCGGCCTTTATTGAATCGGCATTTTTGTACATTTCATGCTGATCACCTCTCTCAAGAAGGTCCTGAAAGTGTTGGACAATCTCCTTGAGACTCATCTCTGAGAAGTCTTTATTTTCGGGAGTTGAGTCTGTATTTGTCGTATTTTCAAGGGGTTTAATTTCCTCGAATTGCTCTTGAGGAGCAGAGTTGTTAATTTCTTGGGTCATATTTACAGGCAAAAAAGGATTAATAACTCGCAAATATACAAAAAAAGTTTGCTAACGTTGTGATTTATGTAAATTTGCACTATGATACATATAGATATATTGACTGTTGTTCCTGAATTACTTGAAAGTCCGCTCAATTACTCAATAGTAAAACGTGCAAAAGAGAGGGGTCTCGCAGAGATAAATATAATAGATATCAGAGAGTATGGAAAAGGGAGATACCGTCAGGTTGATGATTACTCTTTTGGGGGAGATGCAGGAATGGTTCTTATGATAGAACCTATATATAATATTATCTCAAAACTAAAGGGTGAGAGAGAGTATGACGAGGTGATCTATATGAGCCCTGACGGAGATCTTCTCAACCAGGGAACCGCAAATATGTTGTCATGTAAAAAAAATCTGATTTTACTGTGCGGACACTATAAGGGGATTGACCACAGAATAAGGGAGCATCTGATAACCCGCGAAATATCAATTGGTGATTATGTGCTGAGCGGAGGAGAACTTCCGGCAGCAATCCTTTGTGACTCAATAATAAGACTAATACCGGGAGCAATTTCAGATGAGACATCTGCTCTTAGTGACTCTTTTCAGGATAATCTCCTGGCACCACCCGTATATACCAGACCTTCAGAATTTATGGGCTGGCGTGTCCCTGATGTTTTACTAAGCGGTAATCCAAAACTCATTCAGGAGTGGCAGGAGTCCCAATCTCTGGAAAGAACAAAGAGATTGAGACCCGGCCTTACAGATCTCTAGAATCCAAAATCATCCACTTTTATCTTTTCCTGTTTGTCTAGTGTTGGCCTCTCTGCTCTGCCGTGAACGGCCAGAGCGTGAATTACCATTGCCTTATCTGGAATTGCAGGGCAAATATATTCGCATCCGCCGCATCCTATACATAACTCTGTATTAAGAGAGGGTATATAAAGGGCTGTATCTCCATATGGTACCATAGTTATTGCTTTTGTAGGGCAGTGTTCATCACATGCACCACAATCGGTTCCATCTGTATGAACTATACACTTCTCAAGATAAAATTGAGCTTCACCTATCTGAGCAAGCTGTTTATCCTCAATTGAGAGTGGTTTAAGAGCATCGTTAGGGCAAACTTTTGAGCATTCATTACACTCAAAGCTGCAAAAGTGATGGTTAAAACTTAAAACCGGAAGTAAAATACCGTCAATACCGTACTCACCTGATGCGGGATGGATGATATTATTTGGACAGGCAGCTATACAAGCATGGCATGCAGTACAATTTTTTTTCAGGTGCTCTATACTAAGAGCCCCTGGAGGGGCTATCCCGGTTATTTTTGGGGCAGATTTAAAAACCGGGCCCAAATTGATCGCCTTTGCTGCCAAAGCAGTACCCATGAGTCCCATTGCAATCAATGCACGTCTTCTCTCTCCTGACTCTATATCCGACTCTCTTTTTTCTCCCTCCTGAGTTTTGTCATTTTTTGATTTGAAGGTAAATTTATAGCTGATTCCACTCTTGCTGCAAACCTGCATACAGTTGAAACATGCAACACATCTGCTCTCATCAATAGTTCTGGTTTCAAGGTCTATACACTCACTTTTGCATTTAGTTACACAAAGGGAGCATCTGTTGCACTTGCTCTTATCTATTACAGGTTTGAAAAGAGATAACTTAGAAGTCAACCCAAGAAAGGCACCTACCGGACATATTGTATTACAGTAAAGTCTCCCTCTGAATGCGCTGAATATTATAACAATAAGCATAAAAAGCAACGCAAATAAAAAGGAGCCAAGTGCAAAAAAAGCATAACTTCTGTAAAAGATTGTCTGTGGAAAAATATCCGACAAACCATTGTGGATTAACTGCTCCGATCTGCTGATTATCTCATTAGATATTTTACCCCAGTTTGAGTAGGGATCAAGATATACAAGAGGCAGGGTTATACCGGCAATCAGTGAAACGCCGGTTATTGCAAGAATTGTATACCTTATACTATTGTTGGCTCTCTTAAATGAATATTTTCTGTTTTTTTTGCTTCTGAAGCGATTTGTGAAATTAGAGACAATATCCTGAAAGACACCAAGTGGACAAAGAGTAGAGCAATAGACTCTCCCAAAGAGAAGTGTCATTAACATCAGAAGCACAAAAACAAGAGCTCCTCCCGAAAAGATACCCAATAATGAGGGGACAAACTGAATCTTAAGAAATAGCGAGAAGAGAGAGGTCTCCCTGCTTACAAAGAAGATAA
This sequence comes from Bacteroidales bacterium, assembly GCA_030695305.1. GTDB lineage: Bacteria > Bacteroidota > Bacteroidia > Bacteroidales > UBA932 > Bact-08. Next base: position 2,036 of record JAUYTB010000282.1, on the reverse strand, counting down.
AGGCAGCAGTAATAGTTACTAAAAAAACAAGTGAGAGCAATATCCTTGCCCTTTTAAGTATTTTATAATTCATAAGATATTAACCTATTCTTATTCTTTCTACTTTAAGCTTATCAATATCAGTTGTTCCCACTTTCATCTTCTCTGCAATACCTATGTGGCTTACCTCCTCCAGTGTCATTTGACGGAACTGGTTAAAGAACCTTACAGCAGCAGTATCAACAGCAACAATATCTGCCGAAATAAAAAGAGCTTTCGGGGTCTGAACATCCTCTATACTTTTACCTTTTGGTCCATTTTGAGTCATAATTCTGTATGCATCAACTATATTAAGTACAGGCATTTTGGTGTAGGTTGCACAGTCGGCAATACACTGCTGAAGGTCATTAGCATGCCAGAATCTTCTGTCCCAAACTATACCCATAAAGTTTTTCATTGCGATTGTCATTCTTGCACCTCCATGATTCTTGAGAACTGGTACATTTATCCATACATCACAATCTATAATCGCCTCATGAATCAAAACCTCCTTTAGTCTTACGCCATTAGGGAGCGTAACCCTTTTATAGTATTTTTCATCGTGGGCAAAAGCCATCTTAGCACCCTCAGCTTTTGCAGCGCTCTCTATTCCGCTGTTTCTGTAACATGATTGCCACTCGTCACATGTGTGGTCAAAAACAGTCACCTCCGAAGCTCCGGCTATAAAGCAATCTTTAACAATCTCTGCAATAAGATCCGGGTTTGTATTTGCTGCAAATTCAGGACGCTTATCCCAGCCAATGTTTGGTTTTATTACCACCTTTTGACCTTTTTTTACATACTTAGAGATTCCACCCATTGCGGCTATTCCCTTTTTGTACATTTCGCGTGGCTCTCCACCCATGACCGCAACTAAATCATTTGAAGCCGAAACGCTCATTTTTCCTGCGGCAAAGAGATTGTTGCCATTCAAATTAACTGCTCCTGCTAAACCTCCAAGAATTGCAGTCTTAATAAAGTTTCTACGTTCCATATTAATCTTAGTTTTTACAAATATACAATTTTGATTTATAAAGTGGGATTCAAAATGTATTTTTTAAGTTTTTATAGTATCTTAGAAGAAATTTTTCAAATGAAAGAGCCACTTGTAAAACGCATCTGGTTGTTCTATTACGATGGTTTCAGGAGTATGACTCTTGGGAAGACTCTTTGGCTTATTATTGCAATCAAACTTTTTATTATGTTCTTCGTACTCAAGCTATTTTTTTTTAAAAGTGAACTTGGAAAATATCCCACTGAGGACGATAAAGCAAAACATGTAGTAACACGATTAACAGCTCCTGCTAAAAACTGAAATAATTATGTAGAGAAATAAGTATCTAAACTTCAACTGAACTAACTTAAACCTAAACTTTCACAACTATGTTATTAGCTTCATTACTAGGTCTTTCCAGACTTCAGTTTGCACTTACGGCTATGTTTCACTGGGTATTTGTCCCCTTAACAATCGGGCTCGGTTTTATTATTGCTATTATGGAGACATACTACGTAAGAACCGGGAACGAATTCTGGAAACGAACAACAAAATTCTGGATGAAGATCTTTGCAATAAATTTTGCAATAGGTGTTGCTACCGGAATAATACTTGAATTTCAGTTCGGAACAAACTGGAGTAACTACTCTTGGTTCGTCGGAGATATATTCGGCGCACCACTCGCAATTGAGGGCATTTTTGCCTTTTTCCTCGAAACCACTTTTTTTGCAATTATGTTTTTTGGGTGGAATAAGGTAAGCAAAGGGGTACATCTTTTCTCTACATGGATGGTTGCAATTGGAACTGTACTCTCTGCGTTATGGATTCTTGTTGCAAATGCGTGGATGCAATATCCTGTAGGAATGGAATTTAATCCAGATACTGCAAGAAACGAAATGGTAGATTTCTGGGCAGTAGCCCTATCACCTGTTGCCCTTAATAAATTTGTACACACAGTTACCAACTGCTTTGTACTTGCTGCGGTTGTTGTGATTGGAATATCTTCATGGTATCTTCTAAGAAA
>JAUYTB010000279.1 GCA_030695305.1 Bacteroidales bacterium | reverse complement strand
TTCTATAATCAATATCAGAAGAGATGTTAGTCATTACCTAGTATTATTAACTCCATAGGTACAAATATACATATTTAGTGACACCTTGGCAAGGGTTGTGGACCTTGTATGCAAAAGTGGATTCTCAAAGCAGGAGCGCTTTCCTTACACGTTACGGGCTTATAAACCCATAGCACAACGGGCATCGTCCATCCTCGAATCGCAAATTCTCAAAGCAGGAACGCTACTTTTACATGTTACGGGCTTATAAACCCCTTAGCACAACGGGCAACGTCCATCCTCATTCGCTCACAAGTTCGCTACTTGCGGCTAAGTTTGCCTTACTTGTGCTAAGGGTTTATTATTCAGCCCGTGGGGAGACTGGCGTTCCTGCTGTGATAATTGCTTAGGTAAGGAATTAATGTTGGCTGAGTTTGCCCTACTTGTGCTAAGAGTTTATTTACAGCCCGTGGGGAGATTGGCGTTCCTGCTGTGAGATATGCTGGGGAAATGAATTAACGGCGGCTGAGTTTGCCCTACTTGTGCTAATGGTTTATTTAAAGCCCGTGAGGAGATTGGCGTTCCTGCTTGAGAATTGCTTGGGAAATGAATGAAGAATGGTCTTTGCCAGAGTTTGAGGTAACTAAATAATATACAAATACATACAAATGCTTATTTTCCAATTTTGGAAAATTGCGTTTTATATATATCTAATTAACTAACAGATACATCAAACTCTGTCAAAGCTGCCGCCCTATAAATGACACACAGCTATGGGCGAAATAACTGTAAAAACCCGGGAGAAGATTCAGTTTAGCCACAAACGGCTTTAAGGTCCACAACCCTTGCCAAGGTGCCTCCCTACAGGCAAAGCTCTCTCTCTACCGGTGGCATGCAGACTTGGTCGTCACAGGATTGGTAGGTAAATTTGAATTTGAATTCGGCCGTGCCGGTGCCGGTAAATTTCTGATAGAAGATAAAATCGCCTTTGTAGATAAATGTACCGTTTTCGCCATACTTAACACTCGAAGGGGTGTTTATCTCTCCGTAAGGAGTGTAGCCGTCGGGGGCTACAAAGTCGGCCACAGTCTCTATATATGGCTCACTTTCTGATACTTTGGCGTAAATATGAAATCCCTCCTCTATTTTGACTCTGGCAACAGCTGCAATCTCGCCGTTATCTAATCTAACCAATGTGAGTGCAGCATTAACAGGATTTAGATTATCTGTTTCACCCATCTCAATAGCCCTTGCGGCCCTCTCAATTTGCATCAGAGAGTAGTCATTCCCATATATTGTCTTTGACACGCCGGTTGTAAAGTTTGAATCGGATGAAGAGTCTGACTTAGATTTTGGGTTTATAAGAAAGTAGAACCCACCGGACTCAGTGAAGAATAGGTCGGCTTTATTTTTTTCATACCAATCTCTGTAACCTTTAGGAGAGGAGAATGTGACGAGGGTATAGCGATCCAGAATCCTTTGGGCAACATCTGCACTCTCCCCTTTTTCTAGCATAGATATTGCTTTGTCCAGTATCAGATGATTGTTTGTGGCTACTCCAAGTGATTTTGCATCTTCGTCTATCTTTAAGCCTGCTCTGCTACCCTTATCCATATAGAGATAGGGGAGGTTTTCGCTCATTAGTGCAGAGTCTTGTGGAGATCTTGAGTAGACAAAGAACATCTCATTTCGGGTACTCTTTCTGTCGTCATACTTACGTGCAATAACCTTTTCGCCGTTAAGCTTGGCAATGTAGTGAACAGCATTGGCAAAGACCACCTTAGCCTCCTCTGTCATATAATCGGGCGAAGCGGCAAAGCCCCAGTGGAAGAAATTTCCGTGTCGTCCCAGAGCAATAGCATCCGGAGATTTAAGACTAACGCCACCTGATATTACCTCAGTATCGGGAGAGTCGGTAAAACCCCACGGACGGCATACCATCCCTACACGAAAGTCGGTAGTGGTCATATAACCATGAGTTTGAACTCTCCACATCTGTTGTGTAACAGGGATAATCTCTTTGTAATATTTTTGAAAACTTAGGGCATTCTTTGGAGTAGGCAGCTCCTCTATCGTAAGAGTTACTTTAAACGGGCCCTTGAAAATGGAGTGTGATTTATCAATATTGTATGCGTGTGCATCAAGGCAGAGGCAGTACCAATCTAGCTTCAACCCGATTCTTCGACCAATCCTGTCCGAGACATCTGCAATTGTAAGAGTCGGTTTATCAAAATCTCCACTCAGGAACCCAGCATTTTTATAAACCTTATAGTTCCCTTTATCGTCCTTTTCGGTATAGAGTGGAACCCTCTGCGGAGGGACTCCGTCCATTATAACAACATCAAATCCATCAGCTATCTCCTCTTTGAAATCCCTATCTCTTAATACAGTTACATCTGTAAAGTATGTTCTAAGCAGATTTTTAAATGATTCCATCCTCTTTTGAACAGAGGCCTCCTTATCTTCGGGAGTTGGCTTATTTGATCCGTATGGAGAGATATCTGCACTACCTCCAACAAAGAGAACTTTAAGACTCTCTTTTTTTATTTCAGATCTGTTTTGCGCAGAGACGAAGCTGTAAGATATTAGAAGAGCCAGAAATATTACCAGTGGTTTTGAGTAAATGTTATTCATAACTAATATTTTATGGATTTATTTGAAGATTCAAGTTTGTTTTAAAGAAGAGATCAAAATATTATTATTTGTTAAAACCGCTAATGAACTAATTTATCTATCTTATAATATAACAACTTCAATAATGTTTCCCCTTATATTTTTAGTTTTAATAGATGTTGATTATTACCTATTAATATAAATTTAAAAAAAGGTGCCAAGACTATTTTTGACACCCTCTCTAATATTAATATGACTGGTTTTGAAATTACTTGGAGAGTCTCTCAATATTTACAGTTAACATATCTGCCTGTTTTTTCAGGTACTCTTGCTTGGCTTTATAGTACTCTAATGTTTTTTCTTTTGGCATACCCTTTGTCGTAATAAGAAGTCTCTCAATAGAATTCCTGTCGCTATCTCCCATTTTCATTAACTCATTCACATTTAGCATACCGCCAATTGCGTCAAAATTATTCTCGCCAAAATATTTAACACTATTCACAAAATAACTGGCGGTTAAATCTTTTGTAGAGAGGAAGTTAAGATAATTCACCTTAGCCATTATAACACTATGATCTGTATCTGTTAATTTTCCGTTAACATAGCTGAGAGCAAGATTCTTAATCCCATTGCAGATAGCTAAATCAACCCTCTCCTTAGAGAGCCATCTGTCTGCAACAGTTTTCTCCGACATCACGATCTCAAAAATCTTAGAGTTTGTATTCTGCAATGATTTAGAAATATAGGGCCACAACTTGTCGGAATATCTATCATTTGGTTGCATTGTAACAAAAATCTCATCAACAAAATCATCAGCAACCTTTGTCATGTATGATGCCTGAAGTGCCTCGAGATATTGAATAGCACTATTGAGACTCTTATCTGAATCATACTTTGCTCTTATACTCTTTGGGCTGTTTGCAGGATCCATCGCCTTTTTAACCTTTTCGATAAAAGCATCAGCCTCGCCGCCGCCCACCAATCGGTTAATCTCATTACCATCTGAATCGAGAATCAGAAAAGTAGGGTATGCCCTCACCTGATACTTTTTTGCCAACTCTATCCCTTCACCCTTCTCCATATCAATTTTGATGTTAACAAAATTGGAGTTGAAAAACGTACCAACTTTTTCCTGAGGGAAAATATTGTTTGACATATATTTACATGGGCCACACCAGGTTGTATAGCAATCAAGAAAAACGATCTTTGGACCTTTCTTGTTGTTTTTTGCCTTAGCAAGTGCCTGTGCCAATGTCCCCTCTTCAAAGAGAACTCCGTTTCCGTTATTTAGCGGTTTGTTCTGTGCAAAAAATGGTAGAGTGATTAGAAGAGATACGATAATAGTTACAATGTTTTTCATTTATATCTGATATTTTTAGTTTGTATACATATATAACAACTAAGTAGTGATGTTACCTAATATTTTTTACCATTTTTACCTTTTACCTTGGCAAGGGTTGTGGACCTTAAAGACTTTTTTGGGCTAACACAGCAGAAACGCAACTCTCACAGCAGGAACGCCAATCTTCCCACGGGCTTAATAATAAATCCTTAGCACAAGTAGGGCATACTCAGCCACCAATTATTCATTAACTAAGCAGTTCTCACAGCAGAATTTTTCTTACCTAGCCGGCTAACAAACAACCCCTAATCACAAGTAGGGCAAACTCAGCCGCAAGTAGCGAACTTGTGAGCGGATGAGGATTGGACGTTGCCCGTTGTGATTAGGGGGTTGTATAACAGCCGGCGGCATAAAAAAGAATGATCTGCTGTGAGAATATCCGATCCGAGGATGGACGTTGCCCGTTGTGCTAAGGGTTTATAAGCCCGTAACGTGAAAGAAAAGCGTTCCTGCTGTGAGAATCCACATTTGCATGCAAGGTCCACAACCCTTGCCAAGGTGTCGTTTCATAGGAGTTTCTTGATGTTTTGTGCCTCTTTTTTGCTACAGATTAAGATGTTGTCTGGTGTTTCTACAATTACCATATCATCTACTCCAAGAAGTGATATTTTTTTACCGGTAGTGCTTATTACAATGTTGTTAGTTGAGCTAATATCATTAACCTCTGCTCCTTTTACAACGGTTCCGTTCTCATTTCCGGGAAAGACATCTGCAAGGGCGGGAAAACTGCCGATATCACTCCACCCGAAATCTACAGGGATAACCACAGTATTTTCAAACTTCTCCATAACCCCAAAATCTATAGAGATCTTTTGTAAAGTGTTGAAGATATTTATAAGATCATGATTTTGAGCATCTCTCATACCCTCACCAAGTGCTGCAATTTTTTCAAAGGCAGCGGCGTGATTTGGCATAAGGCGACGAAAAGCATCCATCATTACAGAGACTTTAAAGATAAACATACCGCTATTCCACAGATGTCTGCCACCCTTAAAGTACTCAAGAGCGAGATCGGGTGCCGGTTTTTCGCAAAAACGAAGAACTTTCACCGGTTTACCAATCTCCATCTCCTTAGTCTCGAGATATCCATACCCGGTCTCCGGATATGAAGGTCTGACACCTAATGTTACAATTGCATTATCTCTCTCTGCTATCTCAATAGCCTGGGTGAGTGTTTCGCGGAATGACTCTTCGTTTTTAATAAGATGATCACTGGCGAGAACTGCCATGACAGAGCCCGGGCAGATACTCTCAATCACAATAGATGCAAAACCGATAGCGGCGGCAGTATCTTTGAAAGCCGGCTCAAGAATAATATTTTGTTGAGGTAAAAATGGCAAATCCTCTCTTATCGCAGGTGCTTGAACAGCATTTGTAGCGATAAATATTCTCTCGGCAGGTACCATTGGGAGTACCCTCTCTACAGTCATCTGAATAAGACTCCTCTTCTCATCTATCAGTTTAAGAAGTTGTTTTGGTCTCTCCCTGGTAGAGAGAGGCCAGAAGCGCTCACCTGCACCTCCGGCCATAATTAGAATTGTACTCAACATATTACTCGGCATGATTTATCAATTATACACGAAGGTAAAAAAAATAATCTTGCCAAGGTCCACAACCCTTGCCAAGGTCCACAACCCTTGCCAAGGTCTACTTCTGAAAATTTTTTCTAAAAAATGGAGATAAGTATTGTTATAAGCAAAAGATCGCTATCTTTGTAATGAACAAATGCTCATAATATGCCAAGACCAGTAAGACGACGAAGAATGAATAATCCTCCCTGTTTTCGGGGGTATAAACCAATAGAAGCAAGTGGTATTCGTGCACCTGTTCTGTTAAATTACGACGAGTATGAATCAATTAGACTAAGTGATTATGAGTTGCTTGATCATGTTGCGGCCTCTGTTTTGATGAGTATTTCACGACCTACTTTTACCCGAATCTACGAGAGTGCAAGAAGAAAAATTGCACAGGCAATTGTAACAGGAGCTCCAATAATTTTTGAGGGTGGAAAAGTATATTTTGACAGTGAGTGGTTCTTATGTAACAGCTGTGGCTGCTATTTCAACCACCTCCACAGAGATCGTCCGGCAGAGAGGTGCTCTCTCTGTAATTCGGATAAGATAGAGCAATACTCAAATAAATAGTAAAAAGATATGAAAATAGCAATAACATCAACAGGAAACACACTTGATTCATTGATAGATAGCAGATTTGGGAGATGCTCCTATTTTGTTATCTACGATTCAGAGACAAAGTCTACCGAATTTATACCAAATCCAAATAAGGAGAGTATAGAGGGGGCAGGACCCGCATCTGCACAGTTGGTAGCAACAAAGGGGGTAACTAAAGTGGTATCCGGAGAGTTTGGAGCCAAGGTTAAATCTCTTTTTGACACACTTCAAATAGAGCTGGTAATTTTAAACAAAGCTGACAAGAGCATAAAGGAGATTATTGAGTTACTGGAGAGGTGATTTTTTAAGTGAGATTCAAAGTATAAACATTAAAAAAATATTAGAATGAAAAAGATTTTTGCCATTCCGCTTGAGAGCGGAGTATTGTGTTCACATTTTGGCCATTGCGAGCAATTTGCCATTATTGAAGTAGAAGAGAGTCTAATTACTACAGAGAGTCTTGTAACTCCCCCTCCTCACGAACCGGGTTTACTACCTGGTTGGTTAGCAGAGAGAGGAGTAACTGATGTAATTGCAGGAGGTATGGGGCAGAGGGCTGTAAATCTTTTTACTGCTCAAAATATTAATGTTAACGTAGGCGCTCAGCCAAAAGCACCGCGCGAGCTTGTTACGGATTGGCTCAATAACTCTCTTAAAACCGGAACAAATGCCTGTGACCACTAGTTTGGGGAGAGAGATTTTAGACGCAGAATGAAAAATATTACAATTGCCATTGCGAGCGGAAAGGGGGGGACGGGTAAAACACTAATCTCTGTAAATATGTTTTACGCTCTTAATCAGTTATATGATAGCGTAACACTTGTAGATTGTGACGCCGAAGAGCCAAACGATCTTCTCTTTTTCTCGCAAACACAATTAAAACAGGTGAGCCAAACAGAGGTAAACCTCTCAATACCTGTAATTAATGACAAGTTATGCACCTTTTGCGGGCTTTGTCAGGAGTATTGCACATATAATGCAATCTTTATTCTAAAGGATTTAAAGAGAATATCTGTTTTGGAAGATCTCTGTCACGGATGCGGTGCCTGTACATTCGCCTGTAAATACGGAGCTATAAAGGAGAGAGAGGTTTCGCTGGGAGAAGTAACAACATACAAGGTTTTTGAAAACTCATACTTGGTTGAGGCAAGAGGAAGGGTAGGTGTCTACTCTCCTGTTAATGTGATAAAAGCAGCAACAACCATAGGGCAAAGAGGGGGAATTGTACTGTTGGACTCCCCTCCTGGAACTTCATGTCCTTTTATTCAGACAGTTGCAAAGGCAGACTATGTTATTCTGGTAACAGAACCGACCCCCTTTGGACTAAGTGACCTGAAGCAATCTGCAGAGACCCTCAAAACAATGGGAAAACCCTTTGGTGTGATTGTAAATCGTGCCGGATTAGGTGATGATGAGGTCTATAGCTACTTAAAAAATGAGAATGTACCTCTTCTTATGGAGATCCCATTTGAGAGAGAGATTGCATCTATCTACTCCAGAGGTGAGATAGTAGCAAAGACAAGACCCGGTTGGGTAGATGATTTTGGAGAGATGTTCGGTTTAATTTATAAAGATTATGGAGACAGCGGTAATAAGCGGTAAGGGAGGAACAGGTAAGAGCAGTATTAGTGCTGCTTTTGCAACGCTGGGAGAGAGGGTGATAGTTGCCGACTGTGACGTTGATGCAGCAAACCTCTATCTGCTTTTTAACCCGCAACACCAAGATGAGCAGATCTATATCGCCGGACAAAAAGCTGTTATAGATATTGCTAAGTGTACTAACTGCGGAATCTGTATGGAGTATTGCCGATTTGGAGCTATCTCCTTTAAGGGATCTGCCAATATTGTCTCTATTAAGGGATCTGCCAATATTGTCTCTATTGATGAGATATCGTGCGACGGATGCAGATTATGCGAAAGAGTGTGCCCCGAAAAAGCTATAGATATGGTAAATAACGATAGGAGCAGAATGTATAGTGGCAGCTTTAGAAACGGGAAGATGGTTTATGGCCGGCTTGCACCCGGAGAGGAGAACTCCGGAAAACTTGTAAACATGGTGAGGGAGAGAGCAAGAGTCCTATCTAAGGAGAGCGGGATAGATGAGATTATCATAGACGGCCCTCCCGGAACAGGTTGTGCTGTAATCTCCTCAATTACGGGGACAGATAGAGTAATTGTGGTAACAGAGCCGACATCATCCGGACTGCACGATCTTAAGAGAACATTGGAGATGATCTCTAAGTTTGCATTCTCCACTTGGGTAATCATTAATAAATATGATCTAAATGAGTCAATCTCCCTAAACATTGAGAGTTATTGCTCCGGTGAGGGAGTGAGGGTGGCCGGCAAGATTAAGTTTGACCCGGTGGTTGTAGATGCAATGATAAACAGTAAAAGCGTTATTGAATATGCGCCCGGTTCTCATGTAAGTCAATCTATTAAAGAGATATGGAGAGAGATACAGAGATATGGTTAGTTAGTTGCTAACAGCAAAACAGATCGTATAATCACAGAATTTAAGAAAATTAACATAAAGAATAAGAGTTAACTATATGGAAAATAGTACAATACAAAAAAGAGATTTACCTAATATCAAGAATATAATTATTGTTGCCTCCGGTAAAGGGGGTGTAGGAAAATCTACAGTTGCCGCAGGGCTTGCACTATCACTGGCACTAGAGGGATATGCAACAGGTCTTCTTGATGCAGATATCTACGGCCCCTCTGCACCATCGCTTTTTGGTCTTGAGAGCGTATATCCGGATGTAGAGCAGATAGATGGCAAGAGTTACGTCACTCCCTTTATCAATTTTGGAGTGAAAGTTATGTCGATAGGGTTCTTTATTGACCCCAAAGAGGCAGTAATCTGGAGAGGGCCAAGAGCATCCAGCGGATTGTCTCAACTTTTGGGTGATACCAACTGGGGAGAGCTTGACTATCTGATAATTGACACCCCTCCGGGAACAGGTGACGTCCATATAACTCTTCTTCAGAGCTTTCTTCCAACAGGTGTAATCATTGTTACTACCCCTCAGGAGATGGCCCTCTCCGATGTCAAGAAGGCAATAAATATGTACAGAGACAATCAGATAGGTATCCCGGTACTTGGAGTGGTAGAGAATATGTCGTGGTTTTCTCCGGTTAGCCATCCGGATGAGAAGTACTATATATTTGGAAAAGGTGGCGGAGAGAGATTATCGAAGGAGTATAAGATTCCACTTATTGCTCAGATTCCTGTAAATGAAGAGATGTGTGCCAGTTGTGACAAGGGTAGGATGAATGATCTCTTCCTGGACAGTGCCATCAAAGATGCTTTTGTTAAGATGACAGACTCGCTGGTAAATTCCTGTAACAAGAGCTAACTTCGTAATCACTCTTGGGTTTTTTTACTATATTGCCACTCTATTAATGAAAATATGATGGATCTGTTTAAAGAGCTTCAAAAAGATATCAGATTTACAGATGGACTCAATGCCTGTATCAACTGCGGTGTTTGCACAGCAATCTGTCCTGCAGCTCAGTTCTGTGATTATGACCCAAGAGGAATTGTCAATAGTGTTTCGGGTGGAGATAACGAGGAGATAGAGAGGCTGCTTACCGGGGATACAATTTGGTTTTGCGGAGAGTGCTTCTCTTGTAAGACCAGATGCCCCAGAGACAATGTACCTGTGCTTATTATTCAGGCACTTAGAGCGCTATCTGTAGATACAGGCAAGTTTATTAAAAGCGCCCAAGGGCAAAAGCAGTTAGCCGTAAAACGAACCGTTGGAGATCATATCCTTAAGTATGGATACTGTGTATATATTGATGAGGTAGACAATGATATGTATCCCGAGCAGGGTCCTGTATGGAAATGGCTGAGAGAGAATAGAGTAGATATTCTTGAGCAGCTGGGTACAAACTA
>JAUYTB010000263.1 GCA_030695305.1 Bacteroidales bacterium | reverse complement strand
TAAGTACCGCAATATCTCACCTGGCAGACTTATCCTTATGATGGATATCATTATTATTGCCAGCTCGCTCCTTATCCCTACAGAGGGCTCTCTCGGAAGCAGGGTTGCCATAGTGATCTACGGTTATGTACTTATAGGGATTACCGGATATACAATTGATCTTATCCTCTCAGGAGCCAGACAATCTATTCAGATCTTTATCTTTTCTAAAAAACATGATGAGATTGCAGAGAAGATTACTGCCATGGGAAGAGGAGTCACAGTTATAAATGCCATGGGATGGTTCACAAAACAGGAGGGAAAGGTGCTAATGGTTATTGTGAGAAGAACAGAGAGCAACTATGTTTTTAGAATTGTACGCGAAATTGACCGAAATGCCTTCTTAAGTGTTGGTAATGTGATGGGTGTGTACGGGCAAGGGTTTGATGAGATGAAAAGGTAGATATAGTAAGGGTTTTAGCGTTTTTTGCTCTGTTTTATATTCGGAAATAATTTCTAAAATTAGATAAATCGTTAATTGATAGTTATTTATTTTGTGTTTTTTTGTTCTTTTAACTATATTTGATATAGCTAAACACAAAACTGACAACTATGGATTACCTTGTAATGTTTCGGGAGATTTTTGTAAGGATGGGTATGCTTATGCTACTAACCTATTTCCTGCTTTCGGCTTGCATTCTGTTTATTCTTTTCCTTAGAAAAGAGATGCCGGAAGAGGATAAAATAGTTCTCAAAACATTTGCAGCCGGTCTCATTGGAATCTCTATTCTACTTCTGTTAAAGCAATTATTTCCGGAATTTACAGAGTACAACTCCCCGTCTGGTGTTAAATGTATAATTGCAGGTAATTTAATTCAGCTCATTATTCCCGTTAAACTATATTATATTCAAAGAATTTTTCGGGGAGTCCCTGGGTTTGTGACCTCTGTATCAATTATTTTTGCCGCTCTTATATTAAATATGTCTCTGCTTCTGTTCTACTCTCATCTTCAAATCAATAATATACCTGTAGTCTTCTATGTTATTCTTGTACTGTTCTTAGTCTCTATTGGTTTTCAGGGATATATGGCGGCAACTCTGGCTAATGGAAGGAGTAGGGGATTTGAATCAGGTCTACTGTCAAGAGGCGGGGATAACCTCTTTTTTATTGTGGTCTCTTCATTATCCGGAATTTTTCTGATCATGACAGCCTTCGAGGCAAACCCTGTCAGCAGGGAGGTTGTTAAGTTCTCCCTCTATTTAATTAATATTTCGTTAATGCTAAAAATCATATATCCCTATACATTTGAGAACTATTCAACGAGTTTAGTATTAAGTGGTATTCCTGAGAGGAGTATCTCATTAAATGATAAGAATTTTTATGAAGAGAAAAAATCACAGGAGCTAAGAGATCGTCTTGTTGACTATTTTGAACAGGATAAACCCTACCTCAGGCAAAAATTGGCCATAAAAGAGGTTGCACTGCATCTCTACTCCAACAAAACCTATCTCTCAAGGGTAATAAACGATTACTATTGCAATAACTTCAATCAATTTGTTAACTACTATAGAGTAGAGGAGGCAAAGAAGATGTTTAATGCCAATGAGGAGCTATCGATTCACAAGCTTTGTACTCTGTCTGGATTTGGTTCTATGGCTACATTTACAATAGCTTTTAGGATTTTTGTGGGCAAATCTCCTGCAGAGTGGTGTAAAGAACAAAAAATCAAAAATTTTAATGAAAAGAAGAAAAAGAGGCAAGGGGGAGGCTTTTGTTAAAGCGCTGGTATCAGCAGTGAGGTATTTCATAAGAAAGAGGGAGAGGTATCTTTGTAAAAAACCTGTGGATAGGGGGTACGGAGATATTATCAGCAGGGCAGATTCAATTCTGGAGAGAGAGCTTCTCTTTCTGGACAGCAACCTCTCAATTGATGCTATGTCCAGGAAGGTAGGTACAAACAGGACATATCTCTCTAACTCAATTAAACAGATGAGAAACCAAAGCTTTACCGACTATATTAATGCAAAAAGGGTAGAGTATGCCAAGAGAATGATTGGAGACCAAACAGTATGCAAGGGCAGGGATGGTGGAAAGTTCGGATCTTCAATTGAGGACTTTGCTACAGCCTCCGGCTTTGGAAGTAAAAGGAGTTTTGTCAGATGCTTTAAAGAGAGGGAGGGTGTTACCCCCTCCCAATACAGAAACCATATGAGTAGCCACTTTTCCCCATAGTGAAACTCTAACCGGGGTCTGACCCCAATTGTCCGTCATTATTAAATAATTTTCCCGAAATACTTTTGTATCATCGCCTGTAATTCCGTTTTGTTGATGGGTTTTGCAATATAGTCATTACAGCCCGCTTCTATTGCCTTTTCCCTGTCGCCCGAAAGGCCATAAGCTGTTTGGGCAATGATAATAACCTCTTTGTTAAAATCACGGATTTGTTGGGTGGCTTCGTAACCTCCCATTTCGGGCATTTGAATATCCATCAGAACCAGATCGATGTCGGGATTTTCACGGCATGCTTTTACTGTCTCAACCCCTGTTCTTGCTTTTAAGATTTCTTTGCTAAATATTATCATGAAACGCTCAACCAACATTTGCGATACTTCATCGTCTTCGGCAATTAGTATTTTTAATTTCCTGACAGTTTCGTTTTTTTCTGTAGGCAAAGGTTTCCGGTCAATGGTCTCTTTTAACGGGTATGCATTATATGGTAATGTGAAATAAAATGTCGAGCCAATTCCTTTTTCGCTCTCTACCCAAATTTTGCCGCCAAGCATCTCCACATAGGCTTTAGAAATCGATAAACCTAAACCTGCTCCCTGTCGAGCCATTTTGTCCGTAATTTCAGCTTGAATAAAACGTTCAAATATGGCTTCGTGTCGCTCTTTCGGAATTCCGATTCCTGTGTCTTTCACGTAAAATTCAAGGGTTTCTCCTTTTTTTAGATAACCAAATTCTATCGTACCTTCTTTGCTGTATTTAATGGCATTTTTGACAAGATTGGTGAGAATTGAATAGACTTTTTCATTGTCTGTTCTAATAGTGGCTTCTTTAGTCGGCAAGGTGTTTTTGAAAAGAAACTGCATTCCTTTTTCTTCGACCTGGGGTTTAAAGAAGAGATAAATGAATTCGATTTTCTCATTTATATTAACATCCTCAATGTCAACTTGCATCAGATTAGATTCTATTTTTGAAATATCAACAATATCGTTGATGATGTTGAGCATTCGGGCGCCACTTTTCTCTATGATCCGGATATATTCTTGTTGCTGTTCACCATCAAGCCCGGGTTCTTTCTGTAATTCGGAAAAACCTAAATTTCCGTTCTATGGCGTGCGGATTTCGTGGCTCATTTTGGCTAGGAATGCCTATTTTAGGCG
>JAUYTB010000260.1 GCA_030695305.1 Bacteroidales bacterium | reverse complement strand
CTCTATTGAGCATCCTGTTGAGAGATCTCAAGTGAGAGATTATCTTGCACAAAGGTTGTCAGAATCCGGGTTTGAGGTCGAGTACTATAATTATGACTCAGTTATAGACAGATTTGGAAGAGGTATTGATATTGCAAATCTTTACACTGTCTGTGAACCTTTAGGAGATACTGCAGATTCATATATCTTACTTATGGCTCATTTGGACTCAAGGTTTGGTAATATGGTAAAAGGGAGTATGGTTTACTCCTATGGAGCTGCTGATGACGGGTATGGTCTTGGTGCTATTCTGGAGCTTTCATCATTGGCTCTCAATTACAGAGAGAGATGGTCACAAGGCTTAAAAATCTTGTTTACAGACTCAGAAGAGTCAAATCTTGAGGGTATTCGATATGCATTAAAAGAGGATAATCATATATTTGACAATGTTGGTCTTGTTATAAATATTGATGCTAGGGGAGTAAGGGGACCAGCAATACTTTTTGAGACATCTCCGGGCAATGAAGGAGTAATAGATCTCTATTCTAAGGCAAGAGCTCCCTTTGCATTCTCTCTTACATCTGCTGTTTACAAGATTCTCCCTAATTTCACAGACTTCTCACCAGTGAAAGAGATATATCCCGGGATGAATTTCGCTGTTATAGAAGATCTAAATTACTATCATACCAATCTGGACAATTTTGAAAATATCTCACTCAGGTCAATCCAGCACTATGGAGAGCAGATTGAGCCGGTATTAAAAGAGTATCTGATCAATCCAAAGTACAAGGATCCCTCTGTACTACTTAAAAAAAGTGATAAATTATATTTTACAATGCCCTATCTGGGTCTTTTCCGATTAAGCAGAAGTTGCTATCTCTCTTTAAAAGTGCTGGTCTTAATACTCTTCTCTATCGTTTCAATCTTTTTACTTAAACAGAGAAGGGTTTTATTTAACCATCTGATAACGATTATGATTCTAAATATTTGCTTAATTGCACTAATTAGTGGATTTGCCTATATTATATCAGCGATTGCAGCATATGCTAACGGACTTGATTTTAAGATTATTAATCTGGCATTTATAAAAGGGGATAGAATAATAACCATTTCTACCCTTATTATATCATTAGCTTTATACTCACTTTTTTATCTGCACTATATTAGAACAGGAAGATATAAACCTATTCACTTTCTCTCTACAGGGATAATCACATTATATCTTCTTTCGGTAATAAGTTTTATACTTACAGGTGATAGTGTTATATTTTTTATAGCACTGCTACCGTCTGTTCTGGTATATCTCTCGTCATTATTTAATTTTTCTAAACTGATATCTCTTGGAGCAGTAATAATCACTCTTCTGTTTGCTACTCCTCTGTTAATATCACTCTACTTTGCCCTGGCGTTGGGTGCACTTTTCATACTAATTCCGTTAGTGACTCTTTTCGTTTGGGTTCTTGCTCCTGCAATACATAGCTTTATATCGGGAGATATTTAATTTTTTATAACTTTGGCGCTTTAAAGAAAAAGAGATGACTGGCGATAAATTTAAGGATATCAAACCATATACAGGTGACCAAGAGGCGCTTGCATTAGAGAGAATAGCATCACATCCTCTTATTAAAGACATTTCTGCATATCTTTTTCCCGGGAAAGATGTTATGGAATTCAGAACTTTTATCTCTTCTCTTAAAAGTGTAGATGAGTTCCAGGGAAAAGTGATGCTTTATGCAATTAATAAAATTGTTTCCGACACATCCAAAGGGCTTACCTATTCCGGTCTTGATCAACTATCTGCTAATAAAAAATATCTTTTTATATCCAATCACAGAGATATTCTTCTTGACTCTGCACTGATACAGGTTGTTTTAAGAATGAATAATTTTCAGACATCAGAGATGGCTGTAGGCGACAATCTTATAACCGACTCTTTTATAGAGGATATAGCCAGATCAAATAAGATGATAAAGGTTATTCGTAGCACAAATCCCAGAGAGTTGTATAACTCATCCCTAATTTTATCGGAATACATTCGCGAATGTGTCACTACCGGTCGCAGTTCTGTTTGGATAGCCCAGAGGAACGGACGTACCAAGGATGGTATTGATATAACAGAACAGGGACTGTTAAAGATGCTTGATATGAGTGGAGGAGGGGATTATGTTACTGATTTTGAAGAGCTTTCTATAGCGCCAATCTCTATATCGTATGAGTTTGAACCTTGTGATTTTTTAAAGGCAAAAGAGCTTTATATTTCGAGAAGAACTCAGTATAAAAAATCTCCTGGAGAGGATCTGAACAGTATTCTTACCGGGATAATGCAGTATAAGGGAAATATCCATATTAGTTTTTGTGAACCTGTTTCTAAGGAAGAGATAGAAGGGTGTGGTTCAATGGCCAAAAATGAGCGATTCAAATCTTTAGCCGAGATAATTGATTCAAGAATAAGGTCAAATTATAAAATATGGAATAATAATAGAGTATCATATGATATTGTTAACAATAGCGACAAATTTTCCAATTTCTATACAAAAGTAGAAAGAGATTCATTTGAAGAGTATTGTAATTTTAAAATATCTTCCTTTGATGGAGAGAGGGAGGAGTTAAAATCGCTTTTTCTCTCAATCTACGCTAATTCCATCCATTAATGTCTATATTTCAGTATTTGTAACATTTGTGTTTTATGGAATAACATCAATGTTATATCATATTTGTAGTTGATAATGAATTTTTTGTGACCTAAATCAACTAACTAACCATGTTTTAATTTGCTATATCTATTTCTTTTTTATAACAGATTAAATTGTTAATTTTGTAGTTTGAAAATGGTTATAGAAATTACAAATTATTAAAGTATGGATAAGATAATCACCCTCAGGGATGCCGTTGAGAAATTTAAAGATGGTATGACAATTATGGTAGGAGGCTTTCTCACAAGAGGAGGACCAAATCTATTAATGGATGCAGTTGCAGAGTCCGGGGTGAAAGATTTGACGCTGATTTGTAATGATGCTGCTTTTCTGGATAAAGGTCTCGGCCGTCTAATTTTTAACCGCCAGGTAAAAAAACTGATAACTTCTTATATTGGCTCAAATCCGGCAGCTATCGATCTTATGAACTCATCCCAAATGGAGATTGAGTTTACACCCCAGGGAACTCTTGCCGAGAGAATAAGAGCTGCAGGAGCAGGCCTTGGAGGGGTATTGACCCCCACAGGTTTGGGAACAATGGTAGAAAACGGGAAAGAGGTAATTACCGTAGATAGTAAACGATTCATCTTGGAGAAGCCGTTAAAGGCAGATATTGCCTGTATTGGAGCATCTGTTTCTGACAGAGCGGGTAATCTATACTACAAGGGTACAACACAAAATTTCAACCCTATAATGGCCATGTCAGCGGATATTGTTATAGCTGAGGTGGTAGATCTTGTTGAGATCGGCTCATTGCTACCCGAGCAAATTCACACTCCCGCTATTCTTGTTGATTATATACTCATTAAATAATTTCTGATATGTCTCAAAAAGCAATGATTCGTGTTCGCATGAGCTCGCATGATGCCCATTACGGGGGAAATCTGGTAGATGGAGCAAAAATGTTACAACTCTTCGGAGATGTAGCAACAGAACTTTTAATTCAATATGATGGTGATGAAGGGTTATTCAGGGCATATGACAGCGTTGAATTTCTTGCTCCTGTATATGCCGGAGATTATATAGAGGCAGTAGGCGAGATTGTCTCCGCCGGAAACTCTTCCAGAAAGATGCAATTTACTGCAAGCAAAGTTATAGTTCCAAGACCGGATATCTCTCCATCTGCAGCGGATATTCTTGAGGAGCCTGTTGTAGTGTGTAAAGCCAGTGGGACTTGTGTTACCCCCCGGGAGTGCCAAAGAAAAACTAAATAAATATCAATTATGGAAAAACTAATTATAACTGCAGCAATTTGCGGAGCAGAGGTGCTTAAAGAGCACAATCCCGCGGTCCCTTACACGATTGAAGAGTGTGTAAGAGAGGCTAAATCGGCCTATGATGCCGGTGCCAGCATAATTCATCTCCACGTTAGATATGACGATGGCACACCTACTCAAGATAAGAATCGTTTTAAAGAGGTAATGGATGCAATATACAAAGTGTGTCCGGACGTAATTATTCAGCCCTCCACAGGTGGTGCCGTAGGAATGACTAATGATGAGCGACTTCAGCCAACAGAGCTGAATCCGGAGATGGCTACACTGGATTGTGGTACCCTCAATTTTGGAGGAGATGAGGTGTTTATGAATACAGAGAATACCATAAAATACTTTGCAGAGAAGATGAACGAGAGGGGTATA
>JAUYTB010000257.1 GCA_030695305.1 Bacteroidales bacterium | reverse complement strand
GTTAAGATTAAAGTTCCCGTCATACTTATACCTCTTTTTATATCTGGATGTGAGTAGAGCGTTCCATGAGCCCAGAGAGAAGAGATCAGTAGTCAGGGTAACATCCAGATGATCGCTAAGAACAAAATAGTAACCAAGCCCCTTGAGTGCAAATCCTCTTGCTGCCTCTTCATTAAAAGATGGGATAAGGATTCCGCTCGCCCTTGTCACCTGACTTGGCACAAAACCAAAAGGTAGCGCAAATGGTGTGGGGACATCCTCAACCACCAGGTATGCAGGGCCGAAAACAGTGACCTTATTGGGTTGATTAATCACCTTTGCATTCGTAAGCTGAAGATAGAAATGGGGATGTTCGTGGTCGCAAGTGGTATATTTTCCACCTGCAATATTTATAGAGTTATCCGGCATCTTCTTTAGCAAAGTACCGTGAAGAAACCCCTCGGACTCCTGAGTTATCATGTTGGTAATTCTTGCCTTCCTTGACTCAAAATTATAGTAAACAGTCTCCATTACATACTTCTCGGTACCCTCTGTCATCTCCGGCTTACCTTGCAGGACACCGGAAGTATCTTTTATACCGGATGCAAAGACTGTTTTGGTATCCATATCATAAGCCATATAATCTGACTTAAGCTCAAGGTTTCCATATTTCACACTTACATCACCATAATAGTAGACCATCCTTTTGCCATCGGAGAAGTCCTCAACAATTGAATCTCTTGCACTGGAAAAAGCGGGGTATAGCAGAGAGCCGCGTCTTGCTGCAGAGTCCTCGGGAGACAAAGCAATCACTGCTGTACTATCTTGCAGCAAAGAGGTAGTGTCTCCCCTAACAACCAACAGAGAGTCGTTAAAGGTAATCAATGAGGAGTCTGCAGTAATATATCTAACAGAGTCGGCCCTGCGTGTTTTTAAAGTATCGACTATAACAATATTTTGAGAATCAAGAGTTACTCCCGATTTTTGTTCGCTTGTGGTAAGAAGCGAAGAGGAGTTGCTCCCCTCTTTACCCGAGTGCAGCACCGAAGTTTCTCCGCATGAGAGAACCATCAACGCAATGGAAACAACCGTAAGGAACTGTCTGCTCAAAACCGATAGGTGTAAGGTTTAATAAAAAATATACTACATTTGTGGTCTGCAAAGTTAAATATATTTAGCAACTATTATGCCTCTTAGAGTACTTTTGGTGATATTTTCCATTCTTTGGGTGCTATCTTCACACGGGCAGGAACACTCAGTTGTGCAGGTAAGAAGAGTGGTAATCGATCCCGGTCACGGTGGATCAAGCCCCGGAGCAGTGAGCCCTGACGGCAGGGTACGTGAAAAAGATATCACACTCTCTGTATCTCTTAAACTGGGTGAGATGATCAAAAGCAAATACCCTCATATAGAAGTAATATACACAAGGACACGAGATATCTCGGTACCCCTTGACAGAAGATCGGAGATTGCTAATAAAAATAAGGCAGACCTCTTTATCTCTATTCATGTAAACGCTGCAGAGTCACGTTATGCACAAGGTTCAGAGACCTTTGTGATGGGTCCGGACAAATCCGGTTCAAACTTTGAGGTAACAATGCTTGAGAATAGTGTTATTATGTTAGAGGGAGATGACTATGCAACACGATATGAGGGTTTTAACCCAAATAATCCTGAATCCTATATTATCTTTTCTCTCCTTCAGAATGCCCATCTGGAACAAAGTTTAATAATGGCATCTCTTGTTCAGAAACACTTCACTAACGGCCCCATTAAGGTCAACAGAGGGGTTAAACAGGGACCTTTTTTGGTCTTATGGAAGACCACAATGCCATCTGTACTTATTGAGCTGGGGTTTATATCTAACTCCTCGGATCTGAGAATATTAAATGATAAAAACAATCATACAAGGTTTGCATCATTGATATTCAAAGCATTCGAAGAGTATAAGTTGCAGTACGACAAAGATTATTACAACGGAGTGATTGGCATTGAGAGTGCTATAGAAAATAGAGATAAAATTATAGCAGAAGATACAACGTCTGCTATACAAGAGAAGAGCACGGTTCACTACCGTATTCAGATACTCTCCCTTAATAAAATAATCCCCGTCGGATCGGCAGATTTCAAGGGCAGAAGAGATGTCTCTTATATAAAATCAGGCTCTCTCTATAAGTACACTGTTGGAGAGTATCAGAGTCAGGCACATGCAAGGGAGGCACTGGAGAGAGTGAGAAGAGACTTTCCACAGGCATTTATAATAAAGGTAGAGAGAGGTGAAATCGTTCCAATAAACAGATAGAAAACAGAAAAAGAGATGAAAATAAAACTAACAAGAGAACAGAAGACAGGGCTTTTTGCAATAATTATACTTTTTTCAATATACCTGGTGATAAATTATCTAAAGGGGAAGGATCTATTCTCCAATAGAAATACATACTATACAGTCTTTTATGATATAGACGGACTTACTGCCACAGGTCCTATATATTTAAGAGGTCTCAAAGTTGGGACAATTGAGAGCATAAACTACTCACACACTACCGATAAATTTGTGGTAATGCTCAAAGTTGGAGGCAAATATAATCTTCCTAAGAACTCTGTTGCAGAGATCTACAGCACCGATCTACTCGGCTCCAAAGCTCTGAGGATCAACATGGGAGATAAATCTGAGATCTTGAAAAACAGAGATACTTTGGCCTCTGCAACCGATCCGGGACTCATAAATATGCTTGCAGAACAGCTTATTCCTATAAAGGAGAGTATATCCGGACTTATTGAGACCATGAATACAACCTTGCTTAATGTCAACGAAATTCTGAGCCCAAAGGCCAGGCAAGATCTGGCAGAATCTCTTGAGAGTCTCAGTAAAACCCTTAAAGGGGCAGAGGGAGTTGTCTCAAATATTGACAAGAGCGGACCTGAGATAACATCTATTATCGCAAATCTGAATCAACTCACCCTTGAACTTGGTAGCAGTTCAAAAAAGTTAAATATGGGTCTGGACAATGTTGTTCAGATAACCGATTCACTCAAGAGTGCCGATTTAACCGGGACCATCACCTCTCTTAAAGGGGTACTGGAGCAGATAAAAAACCCAGACGGGACAATAGGAAAACTACTCTATACAGACTCTGTACACACCTCAATTGACCGTCTGATAAGGGATCTCGACACTCTTGTAAAAAACATTACCGAGAACCCCAAAAAATATATAAAAATTAGTGTTTTTTAATTTTTATTTGTTTATATTAAGCTGTTTTTAAAGAAATTAAAAAGAGAAAAAAAAGTTAAGATTTTTTTAAGCTGAGAGACAGACGATTGAATTTTTTTTCAATTTTCCAATACTCTTTCCCTTTTTTTTTAATTTTTTTATCACCATTTTTGTGTACAATCTAAACCTACCCTTCTACTATGACCGAACCCAAACATACTCTCGTATGGAATAACTGTCTGCGTATCGTACGTGATATTATCCGTCCACAGAGTTTTAGGACATGGTTCGAGCCAATCAATGCTGTTAGACTTAACGGCTCCGTTCTTACGATAGAGGTTCCATCAAATTTTTTTCGTGAATATCTGGAAGAGCACTATATAGATCTAATAAGCAAGGCGCTTAAACGCGAACTGGGAAAAGAGGCAAAACTGGAGTACAATGTGAGAGTCGTAACCGGAGAGGATGTTGTAACCTTTCCTCAGCAATCTGTTCAGGAGATAAAAAACAAAAGCGTACCATTCCCAAATCAGACAGCCAATATAACAAACCCTTTCGTTATACCGGGACTTCAGCAGCTGGAGATAGATCCACAGCTAAATCCCAACTACTCTTTTGATAACTTCATTGAGGGTGAGTGTAATAAACTTGCACGTTCGGCCGGTTTGAATATTGCAGCCAACCCGGGGAAAGGGACTTTTAACCCTCTCTTTCTATACGGAGCATCGGGTCTTGGAAAGACACACCTTGCACAGGCCATAGGAATTGCAATAAAAAAGCAGTTTCCGGAGAAGATTGTTCTCTATGTAAGCGCAAACCGCTTTATGACACAGTACATGGATGCGACAACTGTAAAGAATAAACTTACAGATTTCCTCCACTTCTATCAGATGATAGATGTACTTATAATTGATGATGTTCATGAGTTTTCCGGCAAGACCGGTACCCAAAATGCATTCTTCCATATATTCAGCCATCTGCACTCTGTTGGAAAACAGCTTATACTTACATCCGACAAAGCTCCTGTAGATCTTCAGGATCTTGAGATGAGACTTCTCTCCCGCTTTAAATGGGGTCTATTGGCAGAGCTCCTGCCACCGGACTATCAGACCAGAGTCTCAATACTTAAGGCAAAGAGCTATAATGACGGAATCGCTCTTCCAGAAGAGGTTATTGCATATATAGCATCTAGAGTCACTACCAATATACGTGAGATTGAGGGAACCCTTATCTCCCTGCTTGCACACTCAACACTCACAAACAAGAAGATGAGTCTGGAACTTGCAGAGAGTCTCATAGAGAAGCTCGTCACCAAAAACCGGATGGAGATTACCATTGACAAGATCCAAAAAGTAGTGTGTGAATACTTCAAAATAGATCCGGAGAGGTTTCTCAGCTCTTCAAGAAAGAGAGAGCTTGTCCAGGCCAGACAGATATCTATGTATCTCAGCAGAAGCCACACCAAAAGTTCGCTCGCCTCTATTGGCTCCCTTACAGGAGGACGAGACCATGCAACAGTCCTTCACGCATGTACTACAGTTTGCAACCTGCTCGATACCGACAGATCTTTCAGAAAATATCTATCTGAGATTGAGAAACAGCTGCATACAAACTAAAAAAGATTCTTTAAATCCTAAATATTAATAAAATAATAACTTCTGAAATGGAGAATTCGGTAATATTTTCAATATTTGATCAGATAACAAAGATTCCCAGAGAGAGCGGTAAAGAGGAGAAGATCATTGAGTATCTTATAGATTTTGCAAAGAGTCGCTCACTGGAGTATAAAAAAGATGAGGCCGGTAATGTTGTTATTCTTAAACCCGGGACAAAGGGGATGGAGAGTGCTCCTGTGGTTATTCTTCAGAGCCACTCCGATATGGTATGCGAAAAGAATTCTGACAGCACATTTAATTTTGACACAGATCCTATTAACTATATAGAAGAGGATGGATGGCTCATAGCCAAGGAGACAACTCTTGGAGCTGACTGTGGAATAGGGATGGCAGCTCAGCTTGCTATCCTTGACTCTTCTGATATCTCTC
The DNA here is from genome assembly GCA_030695305.1 of Bacteroidales bacterium. Taxonomy (GTDB): domain Bacteria; phylum Bacteroidota; class Bacteroidia; order Bacteroidales; family UBA932; genus Bact-08. The sequence continues at coordinate 2,615 of JAUYTB010000257.1, read as the reverse complement.
ACGGCCCGATAGAGGCGCTCTTCACTACAGAGGAGGAGACCGGACTTAAGGGAGCCAAATCGCTCAAAAGAGGTTTTATAACTGGCGACTTGCTCATCAATCTGGATTCAGAGGATGAGGGAGAGCTATTTATCGGCTGCGCCGGAGGTATCAATACAACGGCAACCTTCACCTATACACAGGAGAAGATAAAAGAGGGCGATATTTTTATTAAAACAGGATTCTACGGAGCAGCAGGCGGACACAGTGGTGATGATATTCATAAGAACAGAGCTAATGCCAATCAACTCTTGGCAAGATATCTATGCGCTATGTCCAAAGAGTGTGACTTCTCACTATGCTATATTGACGGAGGGAACAAAAGAAACGCCATTGCAAGAGAGGCATACGCCATTATTGCCTTAAAACCGGAACAGAGAGAGGGTGCACAAGAGCTACTCCTTAAGATAGAGGCAGATATAAAAAAGGAGTACAGTGTATCGGACTCCGAGGTTTACGGACTTTTTGAGACAGCTCCTGCAGCAAGCCACTCTGTAAATAAAGAGACCTCCAAAAGAGTGATACTCGCAATGAATGCAGTTCCCCACGGAGTCCTTGCAATGAGTCAGGATATTCCGGGATTTGTTGAGACATCTACAAATCTCGCATCGGTTAAGATGGCAGACCCGGGTAAAATCCGTATTGAGACAAGCCAGAGAAGTTCTCTTAACTCTGCACGTTACAACGCTGCTTCCAGAGTTGAGTCTCTCTTCAATTTAGCCGGAGCAGAGGTAAAACATGACGGCGAATATCCGGGATGGAAACCTGACCTTAACTCCCCTCTTCTTGATATCTCGCGCAAAGCTTACTCCGATATTTTTGGCAATGAACCTATTGTGAGAGCTATTCACGCAGGACTTGAGTGCGGATTATTTCTAACAACATTTCCACAACTGGATATGATCTCCTTTGGTCCTACAATTCGCGGAGCACATGCCCCGGGAGAGAGACTTGAGATCTCTACTGTGGATAGATTCAGAAAATTGCTAATTGAGATTCTCTCAAGATTAAAATAGATAAACTATGAGCCCTTTAATAGCACCATCTATGCTCTCTGCAGATTTTGGCAATCTTGACAATCAGGTTGAGATGATCAATAACAGTAGTGCAGACCTGATCCATCTGGATATAATGGACGGGCTATTTGTCCCCAATCTCTCATATGGATTTCCTGTTATAAAGGCAATTGCACGCAAAGCCCGCAAACCACTGGATGCACACCTTATGATTGTAGATCCCGATAGATATACCGAAAAATTCGCAGAGCTTGGCGTAAAATACCTAAGTGTTCATTATGAGGCATGTACGCATCTACACCGCTCCCTTCAAAAGATAAAATCATTGGGAATGAAGGCAGGTATAGCTCTAAACCCTCATACTCCTGTAAACAACCTTTACGATATATTGCCTTATGCTGACTTTGTCCTTATTATGTCGGTTAATCCCGGTTACGGTGGTCAGCAATTTATTGATAACTCTCTTAACAAGATTGCCAGATTAAGGAAGATGATCACCGATATGTCTCTGAATACACTTATAGAGGTAGATGGAGGTGTCAATCTAAATAATGCCCCTCTTTTAACAGAGAGTGGTGCAGATATACTGGTTGCAGGAAACACAATTTTTGGATCGGATAATCCGGAAGGTATCATAAGGAGACTTAAAGGAGAAGAGCTATAGTATATAGCGTATCTCCTTAAATTGATACATTTTAGTTGAACCGTCCTCTTTCTCAAGTATCAGAGAAGCATCAGATGCTATTCCAAGAATTCTGGCCCTTATCAACTCTCCTCCCGGTGTCTCCTCATAAGAGTGGAGCTCCTCCAGTCTGTAGAGTGACTCTCTGTACTCACCATCTAGCCTGTTCTCTGTGGAACTCGAGAGGTAACTAAAGTAACTATAGTAAAGATCGTGAATATGTCCTGCAAGGGCCTCGAGTTCTTCTTCCAGAACCATCTCCCTGTTTAGAATATTTTTCATAGAAACCGGGTTAGGTGCATCCGAAGAGAACACATCCTGATTGACATTAAGACCTATTCCGGCTATAGAGCCTGACAATATGTCGCCTAATAGATGATTCTCTATTAAAATGCCACATATCTTATTATCATTCACATATATATCATTTGGCCATTTAATTTTAGCATCAATGGAGCGACTCTTGAGATACCTTTTAATTCCAAGAGCTATGATTTTTGATATAACAAACTGATTTTCTACTTTTAAATTACTGTATTTGAGAACTATAGAGAATGTAAGATTTTTCCCGGAAGCACTCTCCCATGAGGTTCCCTTTTGACCTCTGCCACTTGTCTGATAATTAGATGCAAAAACTGTAAAATCGTCACTATCCTTAAATTGTCTAAGTGCCTCACTATTTGTTGAATCAATGGTATCAAACCACTTTATTGTAAACGCCATATTAATTAATTTGTTATTGGCCGCAAAATTGCAGTAAATTTGTCCGAAATAGCAACTAAAAAGACAATTATTGTGCCAATAAAAAAGAAAACAGACTCCGAAGAGAGTAACGTAAAAAAAATATCTGCCCCAAAGGTTAGTAAAGTAAAAGCAGA
>JAUYTB010000255.1 GCA_030695305.1 Bacteroidales bacterium | reverse complement strand
TCATGGCCTTTTGTTCTAGTTTACTTGATGATTCTTATAAATCTTACCGCTGTTATATCGTGTAGGGTCAAGCGCTTTAAGATAGGTGATATTGCTTTTTTGCTAAATCATGCAGGTCTTCTGCTGCTTCTGTACTCTGCCGGTCCAGGATCTGCAGATAAGTCAAGATACTTTATGCGGGTAAACGAAGGTGGAACGGAGTGGAGAGCGCAACTCTCCGGCAGAGATTCGCAAGATAAGCTGACGGAGTTGCCGGTTGCAATTTATCTGGATGATTTTGTTCTTGAAGAGTACCCTCCCAAGATTGCTGTTATTGACAGAGGTACCGGCGAGGCGATGCCCGTGAACAGGCCTCTCTATTTAGAGAGTATAAAGGGGAGATCGGTCGTTGTTATGGATTGGAAAATATCTGTTGATTCGTTTATCAATCTCCCCCGATATGCGCCCACAGCATATCTTACTATAAGCAATTTACAGGAGGAAGAAATTGTAAGCGACTGGATTACATGTGGAAACTTTTTTCAGAACTTCCGGACTATTAATCTCTCTGATAGATATTGTATTGCCATGACTTTTCCGGAACCAAAACGTTTTATCTCCAGGATAGAGGTTTATTCAAAATCCGGGGAGTCCAGAGTTGACAGTGTAATGGTTAATCATCCTGTTACAATAGGAAGCTGGAAGGTATACCAACACTCATATAACACCCAGATGGGAAAGGACTCAGATTGGTCACTCTTTGAACTTGTATATGACCCATGGCTTATTCCGGCGCTTACCGGAATTATTTTAATGCTTTTAGGATCAGTAGCACTTATTTGGACAGGAGGAAAAAGATGAATTGGGAAAACTTTATATATTTTGCGGCCGGGTCACTCTCTTTATGGATACTCGGTGTCGCCTCACTCTATCTGTTCAAAAGGGCATTTATAGGGAAGAGTTTTATAATAGCCGGTCTTACTCTGTTTGCGCTTTTTATTGCGGGTCTTTGGCAAACACTTGGACACCCTCCTCTCAGAACTATGGGAGAGACACGCTTATGGTATTCGTTTTTTTTGGTTTTGGTTGGGTTTATCACTTATATACATTGGGGTTACAGATGGTTGATGGGTTACAGCGTATTGGTTTCGGGAGTTTTTATATTTATAAATCTACTAAAACCGGAGATACATACAACCAATCTTATGCCTGCATTGCAGAGCGTATGGTTTGTACCACATGTTACCGTATATATCCTCTCTTATGCTATGTTTGGTGCTGCTACAATTGCTTCAATTATTGCGATAGTTGAGTTAAAACGAGATAAAAACCGTCTTATGCCATTGATTGATAATTTAGTATATATTGGCTTTGGTTTTCTAATGCTAGGGATGCTTATGGGAGCAATATGGGCAAAAGAGGCATGGGGTGATTACTGGACATGGGATCCTAAAGAGGTGTGGGCTTTCATTACAGCATCTTTTTATCTGATCTATATCCATTCAAGAGTCAATCGCTATCCGGTAAAATACCTGCTATGGTTGTTACCCTTATCGTTTATTATGTTGATGATAACATGGATAGGCGTTAATTATCTCCCTGCTGCACAGGGGAGTATACATGTTTATTAAAAAATAATTCAAAAATATTTGATTTAAAATTTTTTTTTAGTCTATATTTGACCCCGATAAAAAGAGAGAAATGATTATCTATTCAAATATCCATTCAGTACATCATCATCATCACCTACGGATTTCCGGTGGGCTGAAAGGGCTATTTGTATATATGAGATAACAATTCAGATATATTTAGTTTAAGAGGGCTTACCGGATGGTGAGCCCTCTTTTTTTTATTTTAATAATGATTATTTATGATAAGAATTGCTGTTCAGGCAAAAGGACGCCTAAGTGAAGAGAGCATTAAACTTCTTTCAGAGTCCGGACTCTCTGTTGATGAGGGTAAAAGAAAATTACTTGCAAAGTGTGGAGAGTTCCCTCTTGAGGTATTGTATCTCAGGGACGATGATATTCCGGGAGCAGTTGCGATGGGGGTTGCCGACTTGGGTATTGTGGGTATGAATGAGGTAGAGGAGAAGATGGAGAGGACAGATGTTGTACATAAGTTGGGTTTCAGCAAATGCAGACTCTCTCTTGCTATTCCTAAGATGGAGCAATATACAGGTTTAGAATATTTTAATGGGAAAATTGTAGCAACCTCATATCCCTCAATCCTGGAGAGGTTTTTTAAAGAGAGGGGAATTGATGCTAGGATACACAGGATAACGGGCTCTGTGGAGGTGGCTCCTTCTGTGGGTATGGCAGATGCAATATTTGATATAGTAAGCTCTGGCGGGACTCTTGTAACTAACGGTCTTAAAGAGGTAGAGAGCGTATTTGCTTCTGAGGCAGTACTTATTGCGAATCCATCTATAAATAGTGAAAAAAGAGAGGTGGTAAACCAGATAATCTCTCGTTTTGAATCTGTGGAGAGGAGCAGGGGGATGAAATATCTTCTGTTAAATCTCCCTGAGGAGATGATATCCGAAGCTGCAAAAATTCTTCCCGGAATGAGAAGTCCAACTATCCTTCCTCTTGCACAAAAGGGATGGTGCTCCATTCACGTTGTTGTAGATGAGAAAAATTTATGGTCCAAAATGGAGAGCCTCAAAGCGATAGGCGCAGAGGGAATCCTTGTACTTTCGCTTGAAAAGATCTTACCTTAATTTCAAGAGTATTTAATTTGAAATCAATTAATACCCAATTTAAAATGAAAGTATTTTACCAGCCGGATAAATCCCAATGGAGCGATCTGACAAAAAGGCCTTCTGATGAGCATCCAGAGAGGGTGTATGAAGAGGTTAAAAGAGTTCTTGAAGAGGTAAAAGAGGGAGGAGACAGAGCGCTCATAAGTTTAACAGAAAAGTTTGACAATGTTAAGTTAACTTCACTTTTCGTGGGTAAAGAGCTTATAGAACAGAGCGAAAAACTTATAGACCAGGATCTTAAAAGAGCTATTGATATAGCAAAATCAAACATAGAAAAATTCCACAGGGCACAATTATTCAATGATATTGATATAATAACCTCTCCGGGTGTAAGGTGTCTTATGCGCTCTGTGCCTATTGAGAGGGTTGGTCTCTATATCCCGGGAGGAACAGCACCGCTATTCTCTACAACTCTTATGCTAGCTCTCCCTGCAATGATAGCGGGATGTAAGGAGATAATCCTTTTTACACCTCCAAACAGAGATGGCGGAATTTCTCCGGAGATAGCCTATAGTGCCAGCATTACTGGGATTGATACCATCGTTATGGTTGGAGGAGCACAAGCTATTGCTGCAATGGCATACGGAACCGAAAGCATAAAGAGGGTAGATAAGATTTTTGGGCCTGGAAATCAATACGTAACAGTAGCCAAACAGTTGATATCAAATATTGTAAGTATAGATCTTGTAGCAGGACCATCTGAGTTAATGGTTATTGCCGACAATAGTTGTGATCCTGACTTTGTTGCTGCCGACCTGCTTTCACAAGCGGAGCATGGGGTCGATTCTCAGGTTATTCTGGTTGTTGACTCTGTTGAGCTGGCAAATAAAGTAGTTGATTCTCTTGAGATAATACAGAGAGAGATTGGAAGAGAGAGAGAAGTTAAAGGGGCATTATTAAAAAGTAGGGTAATAATCTTAGAGAAGAGAGAACTTATGATAGAGTTCGCTAACACTTATGCTCCTGAACACCTTATAATTTCTGTAAATAATCCATGGGAAATTGCAGACAAAATCAGAGCAGCAGGGAGCATTTTTATTGGTAATTTCTCTCCTGAGAGTGCCGGTGATTATGCTTCCGGCACAAATCATACTCTTCCTACCGGGGGGTGGGCCAGATCTTCGTCGGGAGTTACTTTAGATAGCTTTATGCATAGAATTTCATATCAGGAAATTAGTAGAGAAGGAATAGTGGAGTTGGCCCCTGTAATTGCCAAAATGGCAGAGGGCGAATCGCTCCATGGGCATAAATTAGCTGCAGATATAAGAGTGCGAAAAATATTGTGTAACAACCAAAAAAGTAATAAAAATGAGTAATAAAACAACAGATATTGACTTGCTCGTACGCTTAAATGTAAAAGAGCTTAAACCATACTCAACGGCAAGAGATGAGTGTGAGTTAAAATATGCCATCTCTCTTGATGCCAATGAGAGTCCGTATAATACCGGATACAACCGCTATCCTGACCCACATCAAAAAGCACTCAAAGATGCATTTGTTAAAAAGATCAACCTAAACAGTCGAACCATGAACAATAGGGGTCAGGCACCGATTGATGAACAAGGTGAACTGACAACTGAGAATATATTTGCGGGAAATGGGAGTGATGAGGCCATTGATTTGCTGATTAGAGTTTTCTGCAATCCGGGGGTAGATAATATTGTCTCAATATCCCCAACTTATGGAATGTATAGAGTTGCAGCTTCTGTCAATGATATTGAGTACAGAGATGTAAGACTTAACGCCGATTTTTCTCTTGATAGCAAAGCGATTCTTAATAGTTGCGACTCAAAAAGTAAGATTATTTTTCTCTGTTCACCCAATAACCCCACGGGAAATCTATTAGCCAGAGAGGATATTCTCTCTCTACTAGACTCCTTTAACGGAATTGTTGTTATAGATGAGGCGTATATAGACTTTTCAAAAAATGCCGGATTTGCATCTCTGATAATTCGTTATAATAACCTGGCTGTTCTTAGGACTATGTCAAAAGCTGGAGGTATGGCAGCGATAAGGGTAGGTTTTCTAATCTCATCAAAACTAATAGTATCCTATCTTAACAGGATTAAATATCCATATAACATAAGTAAAGTAAGTCAGGATATTGCAATTAAAAGTATCAATGAAAACAGGAGAGAGATTGTTAACCAAATCATTAGTGAGAGAGAGAGGATATCGGCTCTGCTTAAAAAAACACCTTCTGTAAAGATGGTCTATCCAAGCGATTCAAATTTTCTTTTGGTGAAGTTTGATAACGCAAAGGAGATATTCAAAAAACTCATAGAAAACAATATAGTTGTCCGATACAGAGGAGATGAGCCCGGATGTGACGGAATGCTAAGAATTACCATCGGAAAACCTGCCGAAAACGACACCCTGATATCGGTTTTGACTTCTGGTGAGAGAAGCTTTGCATCCGGCTATCTTGAGTTCACAAGAGTTACTAAGGAGACCAGAGTTAACGTCAGACTCTTTCCAGAGGGAGCTCCGGCATCTTACTTCTCTACATCTATTGTGATTTTAGATCACATGTTGGATCATATAGCTTTGCAATCAGGCCTTGTAATGGAGATAGAGGCAGTTGGAGTTCTCGAGGTTGATCCGCTCCATACAATTGAGGATGTTGCTATTGTTTTGGGAGAGGCGTTATCTGGTCTGATATCTCTTAAAACAGGATATAACCGGTATGGATTTGTACTTCCTATGGATGAATCCAGAGCAGAGGTGCTTATAGATTTTGGCGGACGCCCCTATTTTGTTTGGGAGGCTGGTTTTAAAGGCGATAAAGTTGGAGATTTTCCTTGTGAGATGTTTCGCCACTTCTTCTCAACCCTCTCATTGTCGGGTAAGTTTACTCTTCATATTAAGGCAACCGGAGAGAGCGACCACCATAAAGCAGAGGCGATTTTCAAAGCGTTTGCAAGATCTTTAAGGATTGCAATGTCTAATAAGATAAGTGAGTACCAAGTACCAAGCAGTAAGGGTATAATATAGAGGTTATGACAGCAATAGTAGATTATGGCACAGGAAACATTTTCTCTTTATGTAATGCTATAGAGAAACAAGGTAATGAATTTGTTGTAACGTGTGATCCAAAGCTTATATACAGTGCAGATCACATAATACTTCCCGGCGTAGGTGAGGCATCATCTGTAATGAGAGAGATAGAGATAAGGTCTCTTACAGACACACTTAAAAAAGTAAAGAGTCCGGTACTGGGGATATGCATTGGGATGCAGGTTATGTGCAGCTTTAGTGAGGAGGGAGAAACTGATACCTTAGGGATATTCAAAAACAGGGTAAATAAAATTAAGAGTGACGGGGTAAAAATACCTCATATGGGATGGAACAGAGTTGAGAATCTAAAAGGGCCCCTTTATGACGGAATTGATGAGGGAGAATGGTTCTATTTTGTGCACTCTTATGCGCCTGATATAAATGAAGATACAATCTCATTTACAAATTATTCCAATCTCTTCTCAAGCTCTCTCAATAGATTTAATTTTTACGGGACACAGTTTCATCCGGAGAAGAGTGGGGCGGCAGGAGAGAGATTTTTAAGGAACTTCTTTATGCTTAATAAGTAAATATGGAGAAGTATCGTTTAGTAAAACAATAGATAGCCAAACTATCTGTAAATAAAGCAGTAGTTAACAGCAAGATAAAACCATTAAATCTAAGCATGCAAAACGACGAAATAAAAATCAACAGCTTGAAAAATAGCTCTTTTAATGTTATCCCGGCAATGGATATAATTGGCGGAGAGTGTGTAAGACTCTCAATGGGTGACTATACTACCAAGAAGATCTACTCCTCAGCTCCGGAAGATGTTGCGGTACAGTTTGAGCAATACGGTATGAACAGATTACATATTGTAGATCTTGACGGAGCAAAAATGGGGACCCCCATTAATACAGAGATAATTGAGCGTGTTTTGAAAGTTTCAAATCTTAGTATCCAGTTTGGAGGCGGAGTCAGAACTATATCAGACGCCGAGAGTGTTTTTAGCTTAGGGGCATCCAGAGTTATTATTGGAAGTGCGGCAGTTCAAGATCCAGCTATAATCTCCTCTCTTATTAAAAAATATGGCAAAAATAGAGTAATCCTGGGTGTGGATATAAAAGATCAAAAGATTGCGATAAATGGATGGATAGATAAAGTAGATAAAGATATAGATGCGTTTATCTCATTTTTTATTAATATGGGAGTAGGTCAGATAATCTGTACAGATATATCAAAGGACGGAATGCTATCAGGTCCCTCTTTTGATATATATATGAATCTACTCTCTGCTTTTCCCTTTGTGGACATTATCGCAAGTGGAGGTGTAAGAGATATTAAAGATATAAAAAGACTAAAAGATATAGGATTAAACGGGGTTATTGTAGGTAAAGCATTATATGAAAAGAGAATTGATTTAAACGATTTAAAGTCATGGTTGCAAAAAGATTAATACCCTGCCTTGATGTTCACGAAGGCAAGACTGTAAAAGGGGTGAACTTTGTTAATCTCAGAGAGGTTGGCGATCCCGTCCAAATGGGTAAATTCTATGCCAGAGAGGGAGCAGATGAGCTAGTATATCTTGATATCAGCGCAACAAAAGAGGGGAGAAAAACTTTTATCACTCTTGTGAGGAGTGTTGCCAGGGAGCTTAATATACCATTCACTGTAGGTGGTGGTATTTCTGACATAGATCATGCATCTGCCCTGCTCGATGCCGGAGCAGACAAGATTACACTTAACAGCGCAGCAATCTGTAATCCGGGATTAATTACAGAGATATCAAAAAGATACGGGTCACAATTTGTCGTTGTAGCCATAGATGCAAAGTTTGAACAGAATAGATGGATGGTCATGAGCAGGGGGGGGACAAAAGATGAATCCAAAATACTATCGGAATGGGCTGTTGAGGCATGTGAAAGGGGAGCCGGAGAGATACTTTTTACATCAATGGATCATGACGGAACAAAATCGGGATTTGCTTGTGAAGCACTATCGGACCTCTGTAAAATAATTCCAACCCCGGTCATTGCATCAGGTGGGGCAGGAACAATGGATCACTTTCTGACACTATTTCAGTCATGTGGGGCAGACGCTGCTCTGGCCGCTTCTGTTTTTCACAACAGAGAGATTGTTATTGGAGAGCTAAAGAGCTATCTGCACCAAAATGGAATAAGAGTAAGGTTATAACTAAAATTAAGAGATAAGGCATATATATATGAAGACTATTTTTAAAAACGATAAAGAGCTGATACCTGCAGTTATTCAGGATGATAAGACGCTTAAAGTGTTAATGTTGGGCTATATGAACAGAGAGTCTTACGATAAAAGTTTAGAGACTGGCTTGGTAACCTTTTTTAGCAGATCCAGATCCAGACTTTGGACAAAAGGTGAGAGCAGTGGTAACTATCTTAAAATCATAAGTATTGCAAATGATTGCGACAATGATACTCTCCTTGTTAGGGTTGATCCTTGTGGCCCTGTATGCCATACCGGTGCTGTAAGTTGTTTTGCGGGAAGAGAGAGCGAGGGTTTTTTAGGGAAGCTTGCTGCTACTATCGCCTCGAGGCACTCTGCAATGCCTCAAGGCTCTTATACAACATCGCTTTTTAACGGGGGAGTTGAGAGGATTTCAAAAAAAATTGGTGAAGAGGCAGCAGAGACAATAATTGAAGCAGTTAAGGGAGATAAAAAAAGATTGGTATACGAGACCTCAGATCTCATATACCATATCTTTGTTCTTCTTGAATATTACGGGGTATCACAAAGTGAAATAGAAGAGGAGCTCTTTTCCAGATCTTTAAAATAGTCCGCTAATATTTCCCTCTTTATCTACGTCAATTCTTTCGGAAGATGGCTCTTCCGGCAATCCCGGCATGCGCATAATATCTCCGGTGATTGGAACAAGGAAGCCGGCACCAGATGCAATCTCTATATCTCGCACAGTAATAACGAAATCTTTAGGTCTGCCCAAAAGATCCGGATTATCTGAGAGAGATTTTTGTGTCTTTGCCATACAAATTGCAAGATTATCCAGCCCCAGATTTGATATCTTTACAAGAGCGCTCTTTGCCTTTGATGTGTAATCCACTGCCTCTGCTCCATATATTTTTTTTGCAATTGTCTCAATTTTCTTCTCAACGCTGTCTGTAAGAGGGTATAAGGGGAGAAAATTTGGGCAACAGTGTTCGGATGCCTCCACAACCATATGAGCAAGCTCTTCTGCTCCGGCACCACCTTTGCCCCATACATCAACCACTGTAACCGGAATACCCTTGGATTTACATCTCTCAACCACAAAATCTATCTCCTCCTGAGTATCGGTTAAAAATCTGTTAATAGCAACTACCGGGGCAAGACTGAATAAACGGATATTCTCAACATGTTTTTCCAGGTTACCAATCCCTTTTGTGAGATACTCAACACCGGGAGTTTTAATCTCTTTAAGAGGTTGACCTCCGTGATACTTAAGAGCCCTTATTGTAGCAACAAGAACAGCTGCATTCGGAGACAACTTGGCACTCCTGCATTTGATGTCAAGAAATTTTTCTGCACCCAGATCGAATCCAAATCCGGCCTCTGTAACAGTAAAGTCTGTAAGCGACATTGCCGTCTGAGTTGCAATAACCGAGTTGGTCCCCTGGGCAATATTAGCGAAAGGCCCCCCGTGAATTATTGCGGGCGTTCCCTCGATTGTTTGTACAAGATTTGGTTTTATTGCATCCTTCAAAAGAGCAGCCATTGCTCCGGCCGCATTAAGATCTTTGGCATAAACCGCTCTTTTGTCAAAGGTATACCCTATGAAAATTTTACCTAATCTCTCTTTGAGATCCTCGATATCTTTGGATAGACACAAAATTGCCATAACCTCCGAGGCAGCAGTAATATCGAAGCCGGTCTCTCTCGGGATTCCGTGTGCAGTTCCTCCCAAACCCACTACAATAGATCTGAGAGACCTGTCATTCATGTCCATAACCCTTTTCCATGAGATTGTCCTGGGGTCAAGATTTAGAGAGCGCGTTTTGCTCTGAATGTTGTTGTCAATAATTGCTGAGAGCAGATTATGTGCCTTCTCTATCGCAGAGAAATCACCGGTAAAGTGAAGGTTTATATCCTCCATAGGAAGTACCTGAGAGTAACCACCCCCCGTAGCTCCACCCTTAATCCCGAATACAGGGCCAAGAGAGGGTTCCCGAAGAACAACAACAGATTTTTTGCCAATTCGGTTCAGGGCCTGAGATAACCCTATGGATACAGTTGTTTTGCCCTCACCTGCAGGAGTGGGAGATATGGCAGATACAAGTATCAGTTTCCCGAATTTGCTTCTGTCGATATACTTTAGAGGGAGTTTTGCCTTGTACTTACCATACATTTCAAGATCATCAGGATCGATTCCCAGTTTTTGCGCAATCTCTCCGATTGGTTTCATTTTTACTTTGTGTGCAATTTCAAGATCGGTCATAATAAAATGGATTTGGGTTATAAATGATAATGTTTTTATTAAACAAACAAGCGTAGATAAAGTTTTTGGAAGACTTTAATATTTTTTTATAACTTCGTCGGCGATAATCTAAAAAATAAAAAAATGGCACTACTGGAAATTGATGGAAGAGTATTTGACGTAGACGGTGATGGGTTTCTTACCGACCCACAGATTTGGAATAATGAGGTAGCAGAGCTTATTGCTAAGGCAGACGGAATAGAGGGGATGAATGATAAACACTGGTCGGTAATTAAGATAATCAGGGACAATTTTGAACAACATGGAAATGCTCCTATGATACGTAAAATTTGCCAGGAGACAGGGCTAAAACTAAGAGAGATATACGAACTTTTTCCATTAGGCCCGGCCAGGGGGGCATGTAAAATAGCCGGATTACCAAAGCCGGATGGATGCGTCTAGTAATTATGGAGTGGTATAAATATTCAGCTCTGATTGCTGCATCAATCTGTCTTGCAACTTTTTTATACAGATTGATCTATCTTATCTCGTTAGGTCTCCCTAAGGATCTCTCCAAAGAGAGTGGTAGCGTCACAAAGGGGATTATCTACTCTTTTACGGGAGCAATGTCCCCTAAAGAGAAAGAGTCGGCCTATCTGCATCTGCCAACCTACACAGCCGGAGTGGTATTTCACTTAGGGATCTTTTCGGCACTTCTCTTCTTTATCTGGACCGTTTTCACACTATTTATCTCGGTAGAGACCCCTGAATTACTCTCTGTGGTTCTAATAATATTGTTAACACTGTCAGCACTTTCCGGGATATCAATTCTGTTAAAGAGAGTATTCTCTGAGGAGTTGAGGTATTTATCATGTGCAGACGACTATATCTCCAATATTTTATCTACATCCGCACTGATTGCAACCATCATCCTGCTAACGGTAAATAACAGCGAAGCGCTATATTTTATTATAATGACAACGCTGTTTCTTTGGATGCCTCTTGGAAAAACAAAACATCTTCTTTACTTCTTTTTTGCCAGACTACATCTTGGTTTTTTCTACGGAAGAAGAGGTGCATGGCCTAAAGCTAAAAACAGAGACTATGAAATCAGCTGATAATAAAAAAAGAAGAGAAGAGGCACTGGAGTTGCTGAATCAGGCAGAGAACAGTAAACTGTTAACAAATCTTAACGCCTGTGTCAGGTGCGGATTGTGTGCACAGAGTTGTATGTACTACAAAGCACTGAATGAGCCCCGATTCATTCCATCTGCAAAGGTAGATCTTGTATCCTCCATCTATAGAAGATATTATACCGTAACAGGCAAAGTTGCTCCTGCTCTGTTCGGAGCTAAGAGTCTGGACCAGGATATGGAGGAGAGAATGGTTGATCTGCTTTTTGGAGCATGCACAATGTGCGGAAGGTGTGTCAAGCACTGCTCAATAGGAGTAGATATTCCATTTGTGGTAAGGAAAGGCAGGGAGATGCTGGCTGTTATGGACATGGTTCCCAAGTCGCTTCAATCTACTGTTGATGCCGCACTTAACACCGGTAACAACATGGCTATTCCTCAGGAGGAGTTCGTGGATACCATTAAGTGGATGGAAGAGGAGCTTGTAGATGAGATGGGAGACCCGGAGGCAAGAATTCCACTGGACGAGACAGATAAAGAGTTATTCTATACTCTCAATCCAAGGGAGCCAAAATTTTTCCCCCTATCAATAAGTGCAATGGCAAAGATCTTCTATGCTGCAGGAGAGAGCTGGACTTTGTCGTCAAAATTTTATGATGTAACTAACTACGGATTCTTTAACGCAAACAATGGAGAGGCAGCTCAAATTGCCGGCTATCTTTATGATGAGATACATAAGCTTAGAGGTAAAAGACTAATCCTTGGTGAGTGTGGACACGGCTCAAGGGCTCATAAGTGGGAGGGGCCAAACTATCTTAAGAAAGGTTATGACTTTGATATCATAACAGTAGTAGAGTTGATAGGAGAGTATATCAGAACAGGGAAAATTGTACTGGATAAAACTCTCAACAGTGTTAAACACACTATTCACGATCCGTGTAACCTTGTAAGGAACGGTGGCCTTGTAAACGAGATAAGGTTCATCGTCAATCGTTCTGTCTCAGACTTAATAGAGATGTCACCATACGGAGACGATAACTTCTGCTGCGGTGGCGGTGGAGGAAGTCTGGCCATGAGCGAATATAACGACAGAAGGTTAAAGATTGGCAAGATTAAGGCAGATCAGATTGCAGCAACAGGTGCTAAGGTTGTAATCACTCCTTGTCACAACTGTGTAGATCAGCTTCTTCAGATTAATCACACATACAAACTGGGAGTGACCATAAAGACAATAGCAGAGGTCGTTGCAGATGCTCTTGTTATTGAAAAACGCATAAAAGACTAATAGAAAATAGAATATAAACATTTAATACTTAAGCCATGTCAAAGCTAATATACCTGGACAACTCTGCAACCAGTTTTCCAAAACCCGAGTCTGTTTACAGTTTTATGGACCATTTTTTCAGGAACAAAGGTGTCAGCCCGGGAAGATCCGGTTTTGATGCTGCTCTTGAGGCAGAGGAGATTGTGAATAATACCAGAAAGATGCTGACAAAGTTATTCAATGGTGGGGAAGACCATAATAGGCTTACATTCAGCTATAATGCTACAGATTCACTCAACCTGATAATAAACGGACTTGCAGAGAAAGGAGACCATGTTGTAACAACAATGCTTGAGCACAACTCTGTTCTGAGACCACTATATGTCTTGGAACAAAAGGGTATAATTGATGTAACATATCTCCCTTTTGATAATGAGGGATACGTTAATCCTGTTGACATTTCAAATGCTATAAGGCCAAATACAAAATTTGTCATTGTGACACATTGCTCAAATGTTTTGGGAACGATTCAACCGGTTACGGAGATAGGAAAAATATGCAAGGATAAGGGAGTTCTTTTTGTTGTAGATGGAAGCCAGGGTGCCGGATCTGTAGATTTGGATATGCAAGCCTCAAATATTGATGTATATTGTTTTACGGGACATAAATGCTTAATGGGACCAACCGGAATCGGGGGGTCATATGTAAGAGAAGGAGTTCATATAAACCACACAAGAGCGGGTGGTACAGGGGTTAGATCTGCCTATAAGGGACATCTGGAGGAGTATCCTTACAGACTAGAGTACGGAACACTTAATCTGCTGGGAGTAGCAGGTTTATACGCCGGAGTTAAATGGATCACTACAGAGGGAATAATGAATATTCACGAAAGAGAGATGAACCTTTGGGATAAATTGTGTAACGCTATAAAATCAATAGAGGGTGTTACCACCTATTGTGCCAATGGACGAGAGAACAAGAATCCGGTACTCTCTTTTAATGTTGCCGGCTTTGAAGCAGGTGACGTTGGAACAATGCTGGACGTAGATTACAATATTGCAGTAAGAACAGGTCTTCAGTGTGCTCCAATGGTTCACCAGCAGATAGGGACTTTTGATATACATGGCACTGTTCGTATGAGTATTGGTGCTTTTACAAAAGAGGAGGAGGTTGATGCGGCAATTGAGGCAATAAAAGAGATATCATCTTTGAGAAGATAGCTGCTCTGTTGTCTGATTCCTTTTTTTATTATCTTTGCTATACTTCATCATAGTTAATAACCCAAAAACTTATATATATGAAAATAGCAATTGTTGGAACCGGATACGTTGGACTCGTTACCGGAGCTTGTTTTGCCGAAATGGGCCTTGAAGTAGTTTGCGTAGACATAGATAAAAACAAGATAGATAATCTTAAAGAGGGAATCATGCCAATCTATGAGCCGGGAATCAAAGAGCTTGTAGACAAGAATGTATATGAAGGCAGACTGTCATTCTCAATAAGTCTGGATGAGATTCTTGATGATGTCTCTGTTGTATTTAGTGCGGTGGGTACACCTCCCGACGAAGATGGAAGTGCAGACCTGAAGTATGTTTTGGATGTAGCCAGAACAGTCGGGAAAAACATGAAAGACTATGTCTTATTGGTAACTAAGAGTACAGTACCTGTGGGAACAGCTCCTAAGGTAAAAAACGCCATCCAGGAAGAGTTGAATAAAAGAGGTGTCAATATTGAATTTGATGTTGCCTCAAATCCGGAATTCTTGAAAGAGGGGGCCGCGATAAAAGATTTTATGAGTCCGGACAGAGTTGTGGTGGGCGTTGAGAGTGAAAGAGCCAGACAACTAATGGAGAGACTTTATAAGCCATTTACATTAAATGGATTCCCAATTATTTTCATGGATGTCTCCTCTGCAGAGATGACTAAATATGCTGCAAATGCAATGCTTGCAACCAGAATTAGTTTTATGAACGAGATTGCTGCACTTTGCGAAAAGGCGGGTGCTAATGTAGATGAGGTTCGTAAAGGGATAGGCAGCGATAAAAGAATAGGGTCAAGTTTTCTTTATTCAGGTGCAGGATACGGAGGTTCGTGTTTCCCTAAGGATGTAAAGGCTCTTATACAGACCGGGAAGGAAAAAGGTTTGGAGATGAATGTTGTACAGGCAGTAGAAGATGTGAATGAGAAGCAGAAAGAGGTTGTCTACCATAAGTTGAAAAATGCCTTTAACGGAGATCTTAAGGGAAAGACAATTGCAGTATGGGGATTATCTTTTAAACCCGATACCGACGATATGAGAGAGGCGCCATCAATTGTTGTGATTGAAAAACTACTTGCTGATGGAGCAATAGTCAATGTTTTTGACCCGGTTGCCATGGTGGAAGCCAAGCATAAGCTCAAGAACAGAGTAACCTATTGTGATAATATCTACTTTACAGTTAAGGATGCAGATGCTATTGCTTTAATGACCGAATGGAAGCAGTTCCGTCTTCCTCATTGGTCTCAGATAAAGCTTACCATGAAAGGTAATATTGTTGTTGACGGAAGAAATATTTATGATGCAGCAGAACTAAAAGAAGAGGGCTTTAAGTGTATCTCCATAGGCAAAAACAATTAAGCCATGAAAAGGATACTTATAACAGGAGGAGCCGGTTTTATCGGATCTCACCTTTGCACCAGACTTATTAATGAGGGACATGATGTAATTTGTCTGGACAACTTCTTTACAGGATCTAAAAGAAATGTCATACATTTGATAGGTAATCCCCGTTTTGAACTTGTCAGACATGATGTTATCAATCCTTTTCATGCAGAGGTTGACGAGATTTATAACCTGGCTTGCCCTGCATCTCCCGTGCACTACCAGTATAATGCCATTAAAACAATAAAAACCTCTGTAATGGGGGCCATAAATATGCTGGGATTAGCTAAAAGGATTAATGCAAAAATACTACAGGCCTCCACCAGTGAAGTCTATGGAGACCCTATAGTTCATCCTCAGAACGAAAGCTATTGGGGCAATGTAAATCCAATAGGAATCAGATCTTGTTATGACGAAGGTAAAAGATGTGCAGAGGCGCTTTTTATGGATTATCACCGTCAAAATGGGGTAAGAATTAAGATTATAAGAATATTCAACACATATGGACCAAATATGCACCCTAATGATGGGCGTGTTGTATCTAACTTTATTGTTCAAGCCCTTAAGGGCAGGGATATAACCCTGTTTGGAGACGGAAACCAAACCAGGAGTTTCCAGTATGTTGATGATCTTATCGAGGGGATGATGCGTTTAATGGCAACAGATGATAAGATAATAGGTCCTGTAAATGTTGGTAATCCTAATGAATTTACAATTAAAGAACTTGCAGAGAGAGTGGTAGCACTTACAAGCTCTTCGTCGGGCTTTATTCATAAAAATCTCCCCTCCGACGACCCAAAGCAGAGACAACCTGATATATCTTATGCAAAAAAGGTTCTTGACTGGAGCCCGGTTGTTGAACTCGAAGAGGGGTTGACCAAAACTATAGACTATTTTAGAAACCTCGAAGAATAAAATGATGGAAGTAAACAACTCAGACTTTACCGTTCTAATAGTAGATGATGTTGATGCAAATGTGCTGCTTTTGAAGCTGCTAATTTCAAAGGCAGGATATAAAACATTAACAGCATATAATGGAAAGGACGCCCTTGATATAATCATCAAACAAAACCCCGATCTTGTTTTGCTTGATATTATGATGCCAATTATGGATGGCCATGAGGTGGCAAGGCAACTTAAAGATATGCCGGATAAGGCAGAGATTCCCATTATTTTTCTATCTGCTCTTAACTCAACGGAAGATATTGTACAAGGGTTTAAACTTGGTGCTGCCGACTATGTCTCCAAACCATTCAATAAAGATGAACTACTTACCCGTATAAATCATCAGATATCCCTTATTCATGCGAAAAGGACCATCTCAAGCCAGACAGAGGAGCTAAAACGGACAATCCTGGGCAGAGACAAGCTCTACTCAGTAATTGCACACGATCTGAGATCTCCAATTGCCTCTATAAGAATGGTTATGGAGGTGCTAATTAACGGAATAAGCAAAGAGAGTCTGGATCCTGATATGTACGATCTGCTGATAATGGCAAACAGGCTAACAGATGATAGCTTTACCCTTCTGGATAACCTTCTTAAATGGACCAAAAGCCAGACAGGAAGATTAAGTACAGTTTACCAGGATGATGTGGATGTTATGAATCTTGTTTCAGGCGTAGTTGATGTTCTGCGAGGGGTTGCAAAACTAAAGAACATAACCATTAACCTAACAGGAAAGACAGACAGAATAGCCAGACTGGATATTGATATGGCAAAAACTGCGCTAAGAAATCTTTTAAGTAATGCCGTGAAATTCAGTTACGATGGATCTGAGGTAGAGGTAATCTTAAGGGAGGAGAAGGAGAGAGTTGTAATAGATGTTATTGACCATGGAGCTGGAATAAATATCGAGAAACAGAAGCTTCTCTTTAAAGCAGATACTCACTTTACAAGTTTCGGCACCGGCAATGAAGAGGGTTCCGGTCTTGGCCTTCTGCTTTGTAATGAATTTGTTAAGAGAAACGGCGGAGAACTCTCGTTTACATCGGAGGAGGGAAAAGGGTCTATATTTAGTTTTTATATTCCAACACTGAGAAAATAGGCCGGTGATCGCTTAGTGATGTGGGGATATTGTAGAATTTGACAGTTTTGAAATCTCTACTATGAAAAATATAGTCAATTCGCAACAATCCTAATGTTCTGAAAAATGTTCCGCCTGTCTGAAATTTTGAACTGTTAAAAGAGTCGTTGAGATCTTCTCCTAAAATTGTTCCGTAAACATAACTAAGAGGAGTGTCATTAAAGTCTCCGCATATAATCACGGGATAACGGGTAGTATCTATAATTTGCCGTATTACTTTTGCCTGTTCTGCCCTCTTTAAAAAATTCTCCGCCATTCCTGATATAATGGTAGATAATCCCAGGCCGTATGTGGAGTAGTATCCGGTAGTTTGTAAATGGTTGTTTATAATCCTGACCGTATCTCCATTGATATCAATATCTGCCCATAAGGCGCCATTGGCAGAGTCTTCAAAATTTACTTTCTCACTTCTTATTATTGGGTATTTGCTAAAAATAGCCATCCCAATATCTTTGTCGTCAATGTTAATAGATGAGTTTGGCAAAAAATCGAACTCACCTTTAAGTTCGTTGAGATTAAAATAGATTGTTGGCTCAAACTCTTGCATCGCAAGTATCTCAACATTATTGGTTTGCATAAGACTTGCAACCCCCGGTGCATTCATCTCTCTTTTGTAGCTAAAGTAGTTAACATTAAACGAAGAGACTATCAACCTGTTTCCCGGTATCTCAACAGTTGAACTTCCGGGAAAATTCATTCCAATAATGAGACTAAAGTGATTATAATTCATAACAAGAGATGCAAGTGGAATTAGAATCCAGATCTTTCTGCGAAAAAGCCAGTTGAAAAATAAGAATAGATTAAATGCTATAATTAGCGGCGCAAAGGTATTGGCATATTGAACCCATAAATAGGTTTCAGGGTCAAGGTAGTATGCCTTTGATATAATTATTGAAAGCACAAGGGAGATAGCACCCGATATAACAATCCAACCCCTAAAAAATATCTTAACTGCCTTAACTCCCATCCTGGTTCTATTTTATATTGATGCAAATTTAATTTAATAATTTTCAAATTAGAACCTTCATACTGTGCTCTGTTAATAAATATTATCACTATGTTGATAAATATAGTTAACTATTTTATTTAAAAGCTCTTTTTATCTCTATTTTTACATCGTATTTATGTTACCTTAACGGAAGTTGTATCGTGAAAAAGAGAGTATTGATAGTGGACGATAAGCCCACAATTGCCAAAGTTATACAAGTGTATATTGCGGAAACATTTGAATGTGTTTATTTTGAGGATCCTATACGTGCTATAAGCTGGCTTCAGGAGGGGAATTTGCCGGATCTTATCATTTCCGATATAAATATGCCCAATATGTCGGGGGTAGATTTTCTTGATTATGTAAAAAAGAATGATCTGTTTAAGTCGATACCTTTTGTTATTTTGTCAAGCGAAGACAGCACGTCTCAAAAAATTGCCCTTTTAGAGAGGGGCGCAGATGACTATATATCAAAACCTTTTAACCCTATGGAGTTGAAAGTAAGGCTTAAAAAGATAGTATCTTGATGGTATACACAATATATGTAGGTAAAAGTGAACAGTCAGTTTATCACTTCAAATCGCTGTTAAAAGGGGATATTGTTATCGCTTCGGACCACGCCGAGGCAGAGAGAAGAATTCATGAAAAGAGTGATGATCAACCCTTGATGATATTTTATGAGAAGGGGAGTGTAAAAATTGACACTCTTCGGATAGAGTATATCAAAAACAGATTCCCTACGGCTTATATTGTGCTTGTTACAGACAAAATCGAAAAAGATGAGATTCCCCTTTATCAGAGAATGGGAATAAATGATACCACCACTCCAAATGTCTCCGAAGAGCGTCTGAGAAACGGGATAGACTTTGTTGCACGTAATCATCATCTGCTCCAGTCTGCGTCAAAAGATCAGCAAACCCTTGGCAGCTATAAATGTCCTTTATGGAAAAGGTTATTTGATATAACCTTCTCTTTAGCGGCTCTCATTATTCTCTCTCCATTACTTATTATTGTGGCCCTGGTGATTGCCATAGAGAGCAGGGGACCTGTTGTCTATAAATCAAAAAGGGTTGGGAGTAACTATATAGTCTTCGATTTTCTCAAGTTTCGATCTATGTATAAAGATGCCGATCAGAGACTAAAGGAGTTTATGAGCATGAATCAGTATAAAGAGGCAGAGCTCGAAAGTTATTTTAATTATAACGATGAGGTGACCATTCCTGTAACCGATGAAACAATAAGCGAGAACTACTATGTTTCCGATGATGAGGTTGTTTCGGAGTCCTCATTTCTTAGAGATAAGAATCTGAAAGACAAAAATAATTTTGTCAAATATGAGAATGACCCGAGAATTACAGTTGTAGGCAAGTTTATAAGAAAATTCAGTATAGACGAATTGCCTCAGTTAATAAATATTCTTAAAGGAGATATGTCAATAGTGGGGAATCGGCCTCTTCCTCTCTATGAGGCAGAAAAACTGACCTCAGACCAGTATATTGACAGATTTCTTGGACCAAGCGGTCTTACCGGTTTGTGGCAGGTGGAGAAAAGAGGAGATTCAGGCAAGCTCTCTCCCGAAGAGAGAAAGCAGCTTGATATCTTTTATGTTAAAAATTACTCTTTTTGGATGGATATCAAAATCATCTTTAAAACATTTACCGCTTTTATCCAGAAAGAGAATGTGTAGAGTTTGTAAAATTAAAGACAATGAGGAGAATACTATTTATATTCGTTTTATTTATTCTCGGTGCAGGACGGGCAAATGCTCAGTTTAGTACTCAGGATGAATTTCTCTCACTAAGACTCCCTTCACTTGATGAGCTGTTCGAAGGAATAAGAAACAGCCCAATGGTTGAGTATTATAAATACAGAATGGAGGGAGAGGAGTTAATGCTAAAGACAGAGAGGAGAAGATGGCAGGAGTATATAAGCTTTTTTGCTTCTTATCAGTATGGAGTAATGGCAATGAACGCCTACTCAAATATCGGGGTTGACTATCCTTTGATTTACCAGTATTCCGGAAGTGCTCAGATGTGGTATAGTGCAGGAG
This sequence comes from Bacteroidales bacterium, assembly GCA_030695305.1. Lineage (GTDB taxonomy): Bacteria > Bacteroidota > Bacteroidia > Bacteroidales > UBA932 > Bact-08. The sequence continues at coordinate 4,426 of JAUYTB010000255.1, read as the reverse complement.
CACATATAAGAATTCCTCTGGATCAGCTTTTTGACAGGGGAAACAGAATCAGAAGACAGCAACTAAAGATAGAAGAGCAGGTTAAGGAGCGGGAGCTCTGGTATGACGAACAGAGACTAAGGTTGATTGAGTTATACACTAAAACCCAGGAGATGCTTACAAATCTAAAATTTGCTGTTGAGATGTACTCACTGGCCGATGCGCAGTTTGAAGTTGCGCAAAAGGATTATATCATGGGGAGTACAACTGCAGGAGCTCTGAGTAACGCAAAGGGTCAGCAGGTGCAGGCCCTTTTGCAGCTAGAGAGGGTGAAATCGGAGTTAAACAGTGCTATTCTCAGGATGGAGGTAATATCCGGTGTCAAGATAATAAATCGTTAACGGGAAATATATAATCTGAGAAATGGAAGTTTTATCGCAGATATTAAAGATGCTTTACCGGATTCGCTTCTGGTTAATCATTCTACCGTTGGTTACTACAATAATTGCTATCTATCAAACCAGAAATCTGGAGAGAATATATGAGGTTAACACTACTGTTTATACGGGTATTGCCTCTGGATTTACAATAGAATCGGGAACTGAGGGGAGTAGCAGGATAGATTGGAACAGCGTAAGTAACGGGATGGATAATATCATAAGTATTATTAAATCTAAGGCCACTTTAAGAGAGGTTTCCATGAGACTCTATGCGCAACATATGATATATGGGGACTCAATAATTGACAATAACTATATAAGGGCATCAAACTACAGGGGTGTCTCGAGGATAACCCCAAAGGATGTTAGGGCTATCATTGATAAAACTTCGGAGAAGCAGACCGTAGCGAATCTCTATAACTATGAACAGGCATCTCCAAAGAATTTCATTTATGGTCTTTTTAACTGGTACCATCCTTATTACAGCTATGATGCATTAAGCAAAATAGAGGTAAGAAGGATCTTTAACAGTGATATGCTCGAGATTAAATACTCCGCTAACGATCCGGGTGTGGCTTATAATACACTTCTGCTCCTTACAGAGGAGTTTGTTAAGCAGTATGAGTTCCTAAGATTCGGAGAGACCAATAATGTTATTGAGTACTTTAGGCGTGTCCTTGCAGAGCTTGCCCTTAAATTAAGGCGGTCAGAAGATTCGCTAACGCAATATTATATAGAAAAAAGGGTTATCAATTACGAGGAGCAGACAAAGCAGATTACTGCCCTTGCAAGGGACTACGACCTTCTCTATTATGATATTCTTCTTAAGTATACCAGCTCCAGCGAGATGGTAAGAAATCTTGAAGAGAAGATAGCCGGTCAGACAAAGCTTATTGAGAACAACTCAATCTTTATCAGCAAGATCAATGCAATCTCCTCTCTAAGCGACAAGATTGCTAGAATGGAGCTTTTTCAGAGGGACTCAATCTCTGCCTACCTCCCTCTTATAGATGAGTATAAATCTCAACTTAAGAGAGCAGAAGATGAGCTTAAGGAGTTTACAACCCAGGACAGAGAGTTGCGTTTTACAAAGGAGGGTGTTGCTGTTGCAACATTTGTAAGTGAGTGGATTACAGAGCTTATTCAGAGAGAAAAGTCAGGAGCAGAGCTGGTTGTTATGGAGGAGGTAAGAAGGAGTCTGGACGATAAATATGTGTATTACTCTCCGATTGGATCTACCTTAAAAAGAATGGAGCGGGATATCGGCTTTACAGAGCACTCTTATTTATCTGTATTGCAGAGTCTCAACACTGCACTCATGAGACAGAAAAATCTTCAGATGACTGCTGCTACATTTAAACCTATAAATCCTCCGTTATTCCCGATATCTCCAATAAGAACAGCAAGAAGGCTTATTGTGGCAGTTACCTTCTTTGCAACAATATTTCTGGTATTAGGGTTCTTTATTCTTCTGGAGTTCTTTGACAGGACTGTAAGAGACAAGATAAGGGCAGAGAGAATGATACCATCAACAGTATTAGGGGCATATCCCGGGACCAATAAATTGAGATACAGAGGGTACAATAAAGAGTATCAGAGGATAGCTACAAATTATCTGGCAAACTCTATTATTCCGTTTCTTAACCCTAAGGAGAGACCTAATATAATCAACTTTATAAGCACAGAGGAGCAGACTGGCAAGAGTACAATTATCTCTCAGCTCGAGGAGTACTGGAGCGAAAGAGGGCTTAGGGTAAGATTGCTATCGTGGCACGAAAATCTTGACGATAAGACCAGAGAGTTTATTCTTTCCAATAATCTCTCCGAGCTTTATGATTACGATAATGAAGATATAATACTGGTGGAGCATCAGTCAATAAGGAAATCGGCCATACCTGTGGGTCTTCTTAGAGAGGCATCACTAAATCTGGTAATTATTAGAGCAGATAAGGTGTGGAGAGATATCGACAAGATTGCGTTTGAAAGACTTCAGGAGCAGTCCAATAATGCACCGCTGCTACTCTATCTTACAAATACAAAAAGAGAGGTATCTGAGAATTTCCTTGGAATGTTGCCGCCATACACCAAGTATAGATCTTTCATGTATAAGTTTATACAGTTTGGCTTAACATCTAAGTAAGGAAATAGTGGATGTACAGAGATCGATATTTGACAACTTAAACAAAGCATTTGTTTTTGCTTTCCTAGTTTTTCTGACAGGAGTTCTGCTCAGAGTTATTCTTAATGTCGGATACACCTGGGGTCTTGCACTATCTCTGATTCCATTCGGGATAATAACTGTTTTATACCTTACAGAGAAGCCCTATCACTCATTTTTGCTTCTATTTACTGTTAACTATTTTGTGTCGGGAGGGACAAGGTATTTCTCATACCCACCCGGTATTACAATGGATGTAGTGATTCTTCTTACAATCTTCATAGTTCTTCTTCAGTTCTTTAAAGGAGAGAGGTCTATAAAGATTAGCGATGCCTTTAACAACCTTACTCTGGTAGCTTTTCTATGGCTTCTCTATTGCACCTTCCAGATTTTTAATCCGGAGTCATCAAGCCCTCTTGCCTGGCTGGGTAATGTGAGGGGAATAGGAATCTACTTTTTTATTATTACATCGCTTGCCTCAATTTTTTTGCGCAAATATCAGAATCTTAAAACTATACTATATCTGTGGGCTATATTTTGTCTTATTGCAGTTTTTAAGGCATTTATGCAAAAAACATTTGGTTTTGATTTTGGAGAGGCAAGATGGCTAGAAGAGGGGGGTAAAAACACACACATTATCCACTCAGGAATTCGTTACTTTTCAATCTTTACGGATGCCGGAAACTTTGGTTCGGGAATTGCCTTCTCTATGGTGGTCTTTGCTATCTCTGCGGTTCAGTATAAGGAGTATAAGATGAAGGCCTTTTATCTCTTTGTGGCTGCTGCCTGCTTCTATGGAATGACTATATCAGGAACACGCGGATCACTTATTATCCCTATGTCCGGTCTTGCTCTCTATACTGCACTTTCAAAAAACATAAGGGCAATCATTCCTACATTTGCCATACTTATTTTTGCTATCTGGTTTCTTAATTTTACCTATATAGGTCAGGGAAATATCTATGTAAGACGAATGAGATCTGTGTTTAATCCTGATGATGCATCACTTGGAGCAAGACTTGAGAATCAGAGATTACTCCGTACACAGATGATTGGTAAACCACTTGGGGTAGGTATTGGTATGAAGAGAGGTAATGCCGTTCTCTATACTCCACACCCTGTTCTTTCTAAAATTCCTCATGACTCCTGGTATGTATTAATTTGGGTAGAGCTTGGAATTGTGGGGCTGGTCTCTTACGTCTTAATGATACTCTATATATTGGTACACGGCTCTTACCTCGTCCTTTTCCGGCTTAAAAACCGGGAACTAAGAGGTCTTATAGCTGCTCTTTTATGTGGTCTTTTTGGGGTTTCGCTTGCTGCATACAGTCTTGAGATCTTTGGACAGATGCCAAATTCGATTCTGATATATATATCGATGACTTTTATTTTTCTTAGCCCAATCTACGATAAAGAGTTGGAAGAGAGTGCCTACTCCATTGACGAACCAGTAAAAAGAAAACTCTATAAACCTGTTTAATTTACTATCTTAGCACCTAAATAGGATTAATATGGATAAAGCAATAATATTATTTGACAGGATATTCTTTATTTTAATGACTGTATCTGTAGGATATCTCTCTATTTTTGCCCTTTTCTCAATGTGGGGTGTTAAGAAAAGATACCCTCCGTCACCTAAGAAATACAGATTTCTGATACTCATTCCTGCGTATAAAGAGGATAAAGTTATAATGGACTCTGTCAACTCTCTTTTAAATCAGGATTATCCTATTGACAGATATCAAATAGTTGTTATCTCCGATAAAATGAGCGGAGAGACTAACCAAATCTTATCTAAACTACCTCTTAATCTATTGGTTGTTAATCCTGACGAGAGTTCCAAGGCGTA
>JAUYTB010000217.1 GCA_030695305.1 Bacteroidales bacterium | reverse complement strand
TTGGCAACAATAGTTTCAGCAGCCTTAACAGGAATTATCTGGAAAAGATTCAGGCCTAACTGGAGGAAAGGGAATAATATTCTGGAGCTCTTGACGGTTAGTTATATTGCACACTTTTTTATGTTAGCCTCTATTGCGCTTGTTATAGGTGAGGCCAACAGAGCTCATACATTTAAAAGTATGACTATACCAATACTCACTATATACCCCCTTTTTAGTGTGCTTGTTGGCAGACTCCTGATAAACAGAATGAAAAATCATAAAATCAAGATAGAGCTTGAACATAGCGAAGGGAGGTATGACTCTTTCATAAACCGCAATAGTGATATGATGTTTATGAAGAACGAAAAAAGAGAGTATGTTGTTGCAAATGAGATGTATTGTCAGATTTTAAACAAGAAGAAAAAGCAACTGATAGGTCTTACCGATGACCAGATATTTTCACCCGAAATTGCAGAGAGGTATCGTAACTCCGATTTAAGAGTTATGCAAAGAGGTGAAATAGAGACATATGAGGAGGTTTATAATGATAAGGTCACCGAGACTGTTAAATTCCCAATAAATCTGGGAGAGGGGATGACCGGAGTAGGCGCTATTATCCGGGATGTTACCATAAAATATAAAAAGAGGGAGATGCAGGAGGTTCTTTTATACCTCTCCAGATTGTCACTTATAGATCACGATTTGAGAACCTTTATGGAAAAAATACATTTCCATATGAAGAGAGTAATAAAGGCAGAAAATTTCTACATTGCAATTTATCATAAAGAGGAAAATATGTATAGCTTCCCCTACTATGTAGATGAATTTGATGAAGTAGAGGGAGGAGAGATGGAGTCGCTGGAAAATTCACTTACAGATTATATACGAGTTACGGGTAAGGGGATGCTGGTCAATAAGGATATAGAGCAACAGATTGCCAAGACATTTCCTCTAACTCAATATGGTGAGTACTCTTTTGTCTGGATGGGGGCCCCGTTATTAGACTCCACATTAAAGGAGGTAATAGGGGTGGCTGCGGTTCAGGACTATCACAACGAAAAGGCATATAACGAAGACGATCTTCTTCTATTTGAAATCTTTGCCAATACAATTGGGATCTTTATTGAAAAGCTTACTAACATTAACAAGCTTAAAGAGGCAAAAGAGCAGGCAGAGAGGAGTGACAAGCTTAAGACATCTTTTCTTGCAAACATGAGTCATGAGATAAGAACTCCGCTAAACGGCATCATTGGCTTTGCAGATATTCTGCTAACCGAACTTAAAGAGCCCGATCTTAAGGAGTATACAGAGATTATAAACACAAGTGCTCACAGACTACTCTCAACAATCAATGACGTAATGGATATTGCAAAAATTGAGTCAGGTCAGATAAGTTTTATACGTGAGGATTTTGATGTTGTGCCTGTTTTTAGGGATGTTTACACCTTCTTTAGCAAACAGAACCGGGCCTTAGAGATCAGAATCAATCTCCCTGTGGAGAGGCATATAATCTGCTCAGATAGAATGAAGATTCAGCAAATTCTTATAAATCTGGTAAACAATGCGTTGAAATTTACAAATGAGGGTTATGTAGAGATGGGATTCGAGTTGACCCCGGGATTTGTGACTCTTTTTGTCAAAGATACAGGTATCGGGATATCAATAGAGGATCAGAAGAGGATCTTTGAACGCTTTACTCAGGTAGATGGAGCGAATAAGAGGGTCTATGAAGGAACCGGACTTGGTTTATCTATTGTGAGAGAATTCACTCATATGCTTGGAGGTAATGTGTGGGTTGAATCTGAGCCGGGCAAAGGCTCTCAGTTCTATATTAAATTCAATAATCCCGCAAATCAAAACTGATGTGCAAAATCTCCATATTTGCTAAGGATTAATTAAACTTTTTTCCGATTTTTATGTTTTATCTATCAGGAATTTGGGTTAGGTATATCTTTTTAATATGACACTTTAGCTCACTAACCTTTTTTACAGAAACAGATCAATTAATATATAATATTTAAATTTAACATTATGAGATTTAATAAAAATGTACAGGATGTGCTTAACAAACAGGTTAATGCAGAGTTTTGGAGTGCAAATCTTTACCTTTCAATGTCCTCATATCTGGCTCAAAAAGGGTTAAGCGGTTTTGCTAACTGGATGAGAGTTCAGTACCAGGAGGAGATGTCACACGCCCTCAAGATCTTTGACTACATCATTAGTCGTGGCGGCGTTGCTAAATTGGAGCCGATAGCGGCTGTTCAGACAGAGTGGAAAGATATCAAAGAGATTTTTGAGAGCACATATGAGCATGAGTGCAAAGTTACAGATATGATTCATAACTGTTATGAAGTTGCCCTTAAAG
>JAUYTB010000214.1 GCA_030695305.1 Bacteroidales bacterium | reverse complement strand
TTTGGTAACCCTCGTCCGGATATGAATCTCTTTCTGGATGTAACGATAATATATGTAGATTCAAAGCTAAAAGAGCAGAGGGGAGGGGAGGAGAGAGAGTAAATTAAAGGTAAACAGGATATTCACGAGGAGAGCATCTCTTTCCAATCCAGAGTTAGAGATATTTACCTCTCCGAGTGCAACAGGGGAGATGATCTCGTAAGAGTAGAGTGTTTTGACACATTGGGAGATATGCTCCCTGCACAAAAGATTCATCAAAAAATAACAGATTTGATATGAGATTTTTAAGAGCGATATCAAGAGTAGTAATAGGCCTTACATTTCTCCTTTCGGGATTTGTAAAGATTATTGACCCTGTTGGCGGGGGACTGATAATAGAGGAGTACTTTAAATTTATTGGTGGAGGGTCGTGGCATCTTCTATACCAGACACTTGGTATAGCACTCTCATCTACTGAGATGCTTCTTGGTATTGCGCTTCTGGTAGGATTAAGAATGAGAATATCATGTAAGATTGCCCTTCTCTTTATCTCTTTCTTTACCGTTCTAACTCTCTTTATCGCAATTTTCAACCCTGTAAGCGACTGCGGGTGTTTTGGGGAGGCATTAAAGCTAACCAACTGGCAGACATTTTACAAAAATGTGGTATTTCTATTTTTTGCAATACTTCTATATAATCAAAGAGAGAAGTTTATCCCTGTGGCACCTCCTGTATGGGAGTGGAGCTTTACCGGTGTTTATGCTCTTATGGTTCTATCACTATCTGCATACTCATACAGACATCTTCCGATGATTGACTTTATGGAGTTTAAAGTGGGAACTAATATTGCAAACAAAATAGATTCGGAGACCCGCAAAGAGGGAGCTGTTTTTGAAACAACACTTATCTATACAAAGGATGGTTCGAGATATGAGTTCTCAATTGAAAATCTTCCCGACTCCTCCTATACTTTTGTTGACTCCTATTCTAAGCAGATTTCCGGAGGTATAGCACATATGGATTTTGCAATCTCAGATAGAGATGGCCATTATGTTACAGATTCGCTGCTAGCAATCAAGAGCCCTCTCTTTATTGTCTCATCTCCATTCTTAGACAGACTTAGCAGAAGAGCGGCAGAGAGGATTAACCTTCTCTACGACTCTCTTGAGCACAGAGATGCTGCAATAATTCTACTTTCCGGGTCTGGGTGGCAGGTTTCTGACTCTGCTGCTGCAAGGTATAATCTTAAACCGGAGATATTTCACTCAGATTTTAAAACCCTATTAACATTTAACCGCTCTAACGGGGGTGTTGTATATATGTCGGAAGGGAGCGTTATAAAGAAGTGGTCATGGAGGGATATTCCTCTTAATGAATTAGATGGAATACTTAAATCGGATGCCGAACTTCTATCTGCCAAAGCAAGAATAAAGGAGCAACTCTCTGCCGAACTTACAGCAATTCTTTTACTTATAATAATTGGGGTTATGAGATTTATCTGTAAACTGCTATACATTCATAAGCCGGAAGATGAGATAGAAGAGGGGATGAGGTCAATTAGCGAAGATTCTGTTATTCATGATATTTAGAGATTCAGTCAAAATATGATTATAGAGAAGGATAAAAACCTGAAAGGACTCAACACCCTTGGTTTAAATATCAATACAGCTTGGTACTCAGCGCCATCTTCGGTGGATGAGATCCGTTGGCTTCTTGGCAATTCTCAATTCCGGGAGCTGCCCGTACTGATAATGGGTTCCGGGTCCAATATTCTCTTTACTGGAGATTTTGACGGATTGGTTATTCATCCTGCCCTTAAGGAGATTACCATAACAGATTCCGATAGTGAGAGTGTTACCTTAAGAGTTGGTGCCGGTGTAGACTGGGACGATTTTGTTGCATACTGTACAGATCGGGGTTGGGGAGGAGTAGAGAATCTCTCTCTGATACCGGGGTGTGTAGGGGCATCTCCTGTACAGAATATCGGTGCTTATGGTTCTGAGGTTAAAGAGACGATAGTCTCTGTTGAGTATATAGATATCTCTACCCGAGAAGGATTTACACTTACAAACAGCGAGTGCCGCTTTGGATACAGGGATAGCATATTTAAGAGAGAGCTCAGGGGTGCAACAATTATCACTTTTGTCAGCTTTCGGCTCGCTCTTAATCCGTTATTAAATTTCGACTACTCAGATGTTGCTGCAAAACTGAGTCAAATATCTAACCCCTCTCTTCACGACGTTAGAGAGGCAATATGCAGCATAAGAAGGGCAAAACTTCCTGATCCGGAAATAGTGAGAAATGCCGGGAGTTTTTTTAAAAATCCTGTGGTAACAGAGGAGAGGGCAATGACATTAAAAGAGGCAAACCCCACCTTAAAGCTTTTCCCTGCTGATCCGGGATATATAAAACTGCCTGCCGCATGGCTAATTGAACAGTGTGGTTTCAAAGGTGTCAGGGAGGGGAATACAGGTGTGCATCAGAATCAGGCACTGGTAATTGTGGCTTACAAGGGAGCAACCGGAGTTGAGATTCTTGAGTTTGCAAAAAAAATAAAGCGGGCTGTCAAGACCCGCTTCGATATAGATATAGAGATGGAGGTGAATGTTATAGCTTCCTCTTAATCTCTACTATTGTATAAGATTCAATCATATCACCAAGCCGGATGTCGTTGTAGCCATCAATATTAAGACCGCAGTCATAACCAGATAAGACCTCTTTCACATCGTCTTTGAATCTCTTAAGAGAGCCAAGTCCTCCGGTGTATATAACTATTCCATCACGTATAATTCTCACTTTTGCATTTCTGGTAAGTTTCCCCTCTTTAACCATACAACCTGCAATGGTACCAACTTTTGAGATACGGAACACTTCACGGACCTCTGCTGTAGCGGTGATCTCCTCTTTCTTTTCCGGAGCAAGCATCCCCTCTATACCATCTTTAACCTCATTGATAGCATCGTAGATAACAGAGTAGAGTCTTATCTCAATCTCCTCTTTCTCTGCAAGTTTTCTGGAGGCAACAGAAGGCCTTACCTGAAAACCAATAATGATAGCATTTGAGGCAGCAGCAAGCAGTACATCCGACTCTGAAATTGCACCTACAGCCTTATGAATAACGTTTACATGAACCTCCTCTGTCGAGAGTTTTATAAGTGAATCGGAGAGTGCCTCGATTGATCCATCCACGTCACCCTTGACAATAACGTTAAGTTCTTGGAAGTTACCAATTGCAATCCTGCGGCCGATCTCTTCCAGGGTAATATGTTTCTGAGTTTTAAGGCCCTGTATCCTAAGGAGCTGCTCCCTCTTATTGGCAATATCTCTTGCCTCCTTCTCATCCTCCATTACATTAAACAGCTCACCTGCAGCAGGTGCTCCGTTCAAACCTAAGATAGATACAGGAGATGCAGGACCGGCTTCTACTATCTTTTGTCCTCTTTCGTTAAACATCGCCTTTATTCTGCCGGTAAAACTACCGCTCAGGATTATGTCTCCGACATGAAGAGTTCCTGTCTGAATCAGTAAAGTGGTTACATACCCTCTGCCTTTATCCAGAGAGGACTCAATAACAGTCCCTTTTGCCCTCTTTTTAGGGTTTGCCTTAAGATCTAACAACTCCGCCTCAAGCAGTATCTTCTCCAGTAGCTTATCTACGTTAAGACCCTGTTTGGCTGATATCTCCTGACATTGATATTTACCACCCCAATCCTCTACAAGAAGATTCATATTTGCAAGCTGCTCTCTTATCCTCTCTGAGTTAGCACCAGGCTTATCCATCTTGTTTATAGCAAAGATCATCGGAACCCCTGCTGCCTGCGCATGGTTGATTGCCTCTTTTGTCTGTGGCATAACAGCATCGTCTGCAGCTACTATGATAATTGCAATATCGGTAACCTTTGCTCCCCTGGCACGCATGGCAGTAAATGCCTCGTGACCCGGAGTGTCAAGAAATGTAATTCTTTCACCACTAGCAATTTTAACGTTATATGCACCAATATGCTGGGTTATTCCCCCCGCCTCTCCGGCAATAACATTTGCTTTTCTAACATAATCCAAAAGAGATGTCTTTCCGTGGTCAACGTGACCCATAACGGCAACAATAGGTGGACGTGTTACAAGATCCTCTTCTGAATCCTCCTCTTCCTGTATAGAACCCTGAATATCTGCTGTTACAAATTCAACTTTAAAACCGAACTCCTCTGCCACCAGAACCATCGCCTCTGCATCTAGTCTCTGGTTTATAGAAACCATCAGACCCAGGTTCATACACGCCTCTATAACCTTGATAACCGGAACATCCATCATCATTGCAAGGTCATTAACCGTTACAAATTCGGTCATTTTAAGGATGTTGCTTGCAAATTGTTCTATCTCCTGCTCCTCCTGCATTTTTAGTGATGCATGATCTCTCTTATCCTTTCTGTATTTGGACCCCTTTGTCTTTCCCTTGCCCTCAACCATTCGCTGATAGGTCTCTTTAATCTGCTTCTGAACAGCATCTTCATCTACCTCGTTTCTTACCGGTTTAAACTTATCCTTGCTGATAATAGGGGGCTTATTATCGCGTCTCTTGTTTACATTTGCTCCGGGTGCCTGACTGTTTGGTGTTCTGTTCTTGTCAGCTGCCGGTCGAGGATTATTATCTTTTCCCTCTTTTGCAAGATCTACCTTCTCTTTATGAGGTTTGCGGATTCTCTCTCTCTTCCCTTTATGGAGCTCCTTACCAACAGGTTTTATATCGCTCTTCTTTTTATCAAACTGAGAAAGGTCCATGGTCCCGCTGATTTTTGGGCCGGCAAGTCTCTCAACTTTTGTTTCAATGTGTTCTATCACAGGCACTGTGTTTTGTTCTTTTACTATTTTATCTCTTTCCGAAGCATCTCCGTTTGTCAAATCAGAAGATATCTTTGTCTCTGCACTGCTTTTGTGGTCGGCTGTAAATTTTGTAACTGAGACCTTATCCGATTTTGTGCTATCTAATAAGGGTTTTGCCTCCTCTGCTCTACGGGCTTTTTCAAGCTCTCGAGCCAGTTGCTTCTCTTTGATTTTCCTGGACTCTCTCTCTAAAAGCTCCTTTCTCTCACGAGCATATACCATCTCTTTGGTGGCCTCTTCTGCTCTTTTAATCTCTGCACTATTTTTAGCTTCATCTTCCGGATTTAGATTAGAACCTATAATCTCCACAGTTTTCACCTCTTCTGTTTTGATCTCCTGCCCTTTGATTTCATCCGTTTTTATCACCTCAGTTTTTACCTCCTGTGTAATTACAACAGCCGGTTTTACCACTTCGGATTTGATTTCATCTGATTCCGGAACTCTCTTCACCTCTTCATTCAGATTATCTATAAACGTACTTTCAATAGCGATTTTTTCTTCTGAAGCCGGTTGTGAGGAGATTGTCTCCAGACTCTCCTTTTTGGCTACAACTTCAATATTTTCATGGACCTCTGGAGTGGACTTGAGATTATCTGTCTCTTTTTCAGTCGGTTGATCTTTAGAGGTCACTGGGTCAGTTTTAGGGAGAGGCCTGTTGATTTTTTCTATATCCATCTTTCCAATTATCTTTGGATGAGGAGGTTCGGCGATAGTTGTTTTGATAAAAAATTCTTTACCAGGGAGTTCGTCTTCAATATCCTCTTTTGAGTGTCCTTCTGCCTTATCTGTGATATCTTTGACCTTAATTGCAATCTTCTTTGACTGCTCTTTAATAATCTGCTCTTTCCCAAACTCTTTACGGACAAGCTCATATGCTTCGGGAGTGATCTTAGTGCCGGGAGAGTGTTCTATCTCTATCTTTTTGCTTTTAAGATAGTCCACAAGGGTTCCAAGACCTATATTAAATTCTTTCAAAACTTTACCTACTCTGATATTTTCGTTTATTGTCATATTTTACCTCCCATTCATTATTATACTATCCGAAAACTGTCTATTCGAACTCTTCCCGTAAAATTCTCTGTATCTCCATTACAGTCTCCTCTTCCAGATCTGCTCTTCTTACAATCTCCGATACAGGAAGGGCAAGTACGCTTTTGGCGGTATCACAACCTATTGATCTTAATGCTTCAATAACCCAATCGTCAATTTCGTCTCCAAATTCGGTGAGCAGGACATCCTCCTCCTCCTCCTCAATATCACGGAATACATCAATCTCCATATCTACAAGAAGGCCTGCAAGTTTTATATTACTCCCCCCTTTACCTATAGCAAGAGAAACATCTCCCGGCTTAAGAAATACGCCCACTCTCTTCTCCTCTTCGTTTATCTTTACAGATATTATCTTTGCAGGACTCAGCGCTCTCTGAATGAGAAGCTGCATATTTGATGTCCAGTTAATAATATCAATATTTTCGTTACGCAGTTCACGTACAATACCGTGAATTCTGGAGCCCTTGACTCCCACACATGCTCCCACAGGATCTATCCTCTCGTCGTATGACTCAACAGCAACCTTTGCACGCTCTCCCGGAATTCTTACAATCTTCTTTATTGTAATAAGTCCGTCAAATATCTCGGGAACCTCCTGTTCAAACATCCTTTCCAGAAATACAGATGAAGTTCTTGAGAGTATAATAACCGGATTGTTGTTTTTCATCTCTACATTTGAAACTACTGCACGGACAGTATCTCCCTTTCGGAAGAAGTCAGAAGGTATCTGCTCAGTTTTTGGTAGTAGGAGTTCGTTACCCTCTTCATCCATAATAAGAACCTCTTTCTTCCATACCTGATATACCTCTCCAACCACAATCTCTCCAATTTTCTCTTTGTATTTTGTATAGAGATTAGCTTTCTCGATATCCATAATACGGCCGGAAAGATTTTGTCTAAGGTTTAAAATTCCTCGTCTTCCAAATGCAGATAGTTTTACCTCCTCTACATACTCCTCTCCAATCTCATAAGAGTCGTCTATCTTGGAGACCTCTTCAAAAGAGATCTGGCTATTTGGATCTTCTACGGTCTCTACAACTTCTCTGTTTCTCCAAATCTCAAAATCACCCTTATCAATATTAATGATGATATCGAAATTGTCTGCTGTGCCATACATTTTTATGAGCTGATTGCGGAATACATCCTCCAGTACGCTCATCATTGTAGGGCGGTCTATGCTCTTGAGCTCTTTGAATTCAGCAAATGTGCTGATTAAATTTAACCCTTCCATATTAGGTAAATCCCTTTTAATATTATTTGAAACTTATTAGCGGTTTTGTGCTTTTTATCTGATCGAAAGTGTAGCTCTCCACAACCTCTATCTTCTCTCTTCTCTTCTTGCCTTCAATTTTTTCCAGACGACTGTATGTTAGTTCTATTTTTTCATTATCTGCTTTTGTGAGGAGCGCAACTATCTTTATTCCGCTTTTTAGAAGCACGGTCACCTCACTGCCAACAGCTTTTCTATACTGTTCGTTAACGCGGAAAGGCATATCCAGCCCCGCAGATGTAACAGTCAGGGAGAAGTCCTCCTCCTCTCTGTTAAGCCCCTGCTCCACAATTTTGCTGATATCTGCACAATGACCAATCTCTATCTTTTCAAAAGAGTCTATGGCTATCTCTATATCATTATCTTTACTTACAGATATTTCCACTAAAAAGAGACCCTTTTGAGACAAATATTCACCGATAAGAGGTGCAATTATATCTTTTTGTATCATCAGAAAATAGTTTTAATAAATAAGGGGACA
>JAUYTB010000213.1 GCA_030695305.1 Bacteroidales bacterium | reverse complement strand
TATTCTACTTTTGCGATGCTGTCACAATTGTGATAAAGATTCAGCTTATTGTTCCGAATCCCAATAAAAATTTCGTCTTTATATTTTTGATAAAGATTATTTAATTTGCATTTTTTAAACTCCTCTGCAAATGCTATACTTATTCCTCGTGTGATTTTTTTTGTTGCCATAATTAGTCATTTTTGCTTGTATTCTTTTCTATTTTTGCCTAACGTGTTTTTAATGAACACACGTTGAGAAAACTCATAAATATTTTTTCTACCCAAATCTCATTTTTAGTTTATCTCATTATTTACCCCTACTCTATAAGATGAACTGCATAGCTTTGCCAGACGCACTGCCTTATAAAGTTATGATATTTAAACATATCCCCCAAATATTTGCGAATTATTTACCGGCAAAAAACATATAATTCCCATCCCAAAAACCCCAAAAACCTTACCTGTACTTCAAAAACCCTATTTTATTGACGCTCTTTCTTCTGACAAAAGATTCGGAGTTGCATAGCTCGACAACCTTCTCAATTGAGAACTCCTTTCCGTAGATAGCCTCTTCTATGGCCAGTTTTTTAATGATGTTATCTATTTGACCTCCGGAGAAGTCAAAATCATTTGCCAATCGGGAGCATTCAGAGTCGTTTAGGTTCGGGCTCTTTACCTTCCAGATTTTAGCCCTTATATCTGCATTGGGTTCCGGGAAGCGAATCTTGAACAGAAATCTTCGATCAAAAGCGTTATCGAGGTTCCCGATAAGATTGGTTGTTGCTAAGAGAATCCCGTTGAAATTCTCAAGCTCCTCCAAAAGAATATTCTGAATTGCGTTTTCGGTATTTCTGGTGTTGGAAGAGGAAGCCTCGTGTCTCTTAGATATTAGTGCATCTGCCTCATTAATAAAAAGCAAAGGGGTGCGTTCACTCTCGGTTACAAAAAGCTTGTATTCGCTGAATATCTTTTTTACAACCTTCTCACTCTCTCCAAACCACATAGATTTTGTTTGGCTGATATCTACCTTCATAATCTCTCTGTTTGTCTCCCTGGCTATCTGCAGTACAGACTCTGTTTTACCGGTGCCAGGGCCTCCGTATAGAATAGCCGTTATCCCTTCCGGCAAGTTTCTGTTAGAAAGTCTCTTTTGAGTGTTTTCGAAACAATCATCTTTAAGTAAATTCTTGAGAGTGCTCAGTTGTTGCATCTCGTTATCATTGAATATGAGATGTTTCTCTTTTACAGATTCCGGCTTAATAGTATATCGTGCAGATTTTGCTTTTGATTTAAGTTTGATTCCAAACTCCTTTGCCATATTTATTGTAAACTCAGTCACTTTAAGAGAGAGGTCAGATAAAAAATCATTTTCCGATATCTCCAGAAGTCCTCTGGAAATTAGATCATTACTTCCATCTCGAATACTCTGCATAACTCTTATTCTTGTAGATGACTGGTTGTAAAGTGAGTAAAGCAGAGTGTTTGCCTCTGCATCTTGGTTACGATCTAGCGAAGCCCATATAACATATAGATAGATAGCTGTATAATCTATTTTGAGATTCAGCTCCATTACTGCATTGATAAATGGTATATTTCTGTTTATTTCAAGAATGGTTAATATGTAACCACATATAATCTCTGTCTCACCGCAGGAGTCTCCATTTTCATCAATAACACGGCTTAACCTCTCTAAGAACGAGTAGATATCCGGCTCTATATCCCCTTTCACATTAAACGGTTTACTGTCGAGAATATCTATAATAATACTCTGTTTTACAGAGTATTTTACACCAAAGAGCTCTTCATTTTTATTCTCACCCGTTTTTCTGAAAATGCCTTTGGCAGTAAGTGATTCCAACTCTCTACGGAATAAGAGGATATTTGTAGAATTATTCGGGCAAAACTCTGTTAGACTGGAGATGCTTATTTTTGACTCGTCAAAGCTCATTACAAAAATAACGGCTAGGATAAATGACTCTCTCCTTGTTGTGCCAAAATAGTTTTGAATGGCCAGTAGATTATCATCCGGCAAATCAAAAATATTCTCATCCTCAATCATCTTTCGGGATTCACGGAAGATAATGTCAATACTCTTTAGTAACTGTTTTGTGGTAAGATTTTGCATTTAGCTTTTTTGCTCAAAGCTAAATGTCCGGTACGTCAAATTGTGTCGCGGTATCTTAGAATCGATCTTTTTAATGAATCTACAACCTCTTTTACCAGCGATTTTGGCTCAATAACTTTAACGGAATCACCATAGGAGAGAATCTCTACAATCAAGTCATAAGTAACACATACAGTCAGTTGAACTCTAAGCTCAAAATCACTTTCTTCCAATATTTGCTGAGTATGGTGCAGAGGCATAGATTTGATATACTTGCCCGTCTCTACATCAAAAGATAGTACAATCCTCTCCGGAACAATCTCTTTTGGGCTAATTATCCCAAAACAATTTTTGTAGAAAGTTTCGTGATTGAAATTGTGCGGATATACAAATTTTTTCTTGGTTATCTCTAAATCCGTAAGTCTGTCCAGTCCGTATGTTCTTATATTATTGCTTTTACAATCTTTCCCAACTAAATACCATCTATTTTTAAACTCCTTTAAAACATAAGGTTCTACCTCTCTACTAAAAACCCCGGGATCGCTATACCTCTCATAATTAAAGCAGATAGTTAGACAGTTTTTTATTGAATGGATCAGTCCGTAAAGATTTTCTGTCCCCTTTGGTTTCCTGTTCTCAAAGTGGATATATGCAGATAGCTTGTCGCTACATTTCAATGCATTAAACACATCAAACGCCTCCAGAATTCTCTCACTCACCTCAGTTTGATCGTCATATTGAATAGAATAAGTCCCTGCAGCATTATCATATTTAATTTCAATATCGTATAAAGATGATATATCCCTGCAATCTCTCTGAAAAGTACGCTTAGAGATAGTTAAGTTATAGTCCTGCAACTCTGACTCCCTCTCCAGCATCTCAAAAATCTCATTAAACGTAGCCGGATTCTTTCTCAGCCGGTTAATTATAAGATTGTGCCTTGTTAAACTCTCACGTTTTGACATACTCATCATTTTTTAGGGGGACCTTGGCAAGGGTTGTGGACCTTGCGTGCAATTGTGGCAATTAACTGGAAAATTGAAACAATAATTTTAATGAGCCCGTCCCGGACAAACCGTGTCGCGGCAAAAAAATACGCATCTAATAGATAAAATGCAAAGCTCTGCCCGTATTGGCGATTATTTTCATCTCATAATTTGTACTTCGTCCACCTTGTTCGGTTTTAGTCAAAATACCTTTCTCTATTAAATCCTGGATGTCACGCAGTGCCGTGTCTTGGGAACATTTCCCGATTTTTGCCCATTTTGTTGTATTAAGCACTCCTTCAAAATCTTCCATTAACATATTGAGTATTTTTCTCTGTCTGTCGTTTATAGTAACTTTTGAGTGTCTTAACCAAAACTCGTGTTTATAAATAATTTTCCCCAGCAGCTTTTCTGAACTCTCTATGGATTGTAATAAGCTATTCAAAAACCATTCTAGCCAACTTGTTATCTCTAGATTACCTTTTTGAGTTTTTTCAAGTATGTCATAGTAGGAGTTACGCTCTTTTCTTATTTGTCTAGACATACTGTAAAAACGAAATGATTGTTCATCTGAACGAGCCAGCAACATTTCGCTTAAAGCTCTGGAAATTCTTCCATTTCCATCTTCAAAAGGGTGAAGTGTCACAAACCACAGGTGTGCAATGGCAGCCATTAAAACAGGATCAATTTGCTGTTCTAAGTTAAACCAGTCAATGAAAACTCGCATCTCGTTTTCAAGTTGAGCTGCCGGGGGTGCCTGATAATGCACCTTCTCTTTTCCTAAAGCTCCGGAAACCACTTGCATTGGCCCTGTGGAATCGTCCCTCCAATTTCCGGTAATTATTTTATGCATCCCACTATATCCGGTTGGGAAAAGTGCTGAATGCCAACTGAAAAGTCGTTCTTTTGTCAGTTCTTTGTCATAATTTTTAGTAACATCAAGCATCAAATCTACAATCCCATCAACATTCCGTTCAGAATAAACCAATCCCGAAACATCTAACCCTAATCTTCTTGCAATAGAAGACCTTACTTGTGCCCTGTCTAGAATCTCGCCTTCGATTTCTGTAGATTTGATAATCTCTGTGGTCAACACCTCTAAATTTGCTTCATTTTGAAGTTCAAAGCCCAATGCACCCATTTTCCCAATGAGTTTTCCTTGTTGGTTTCGCACATACGAAAGTAAGGGTAACAGCTTCTCACTATTCCAACTAAAGATAGGCCAGTTTTGATTATTGTATAGGTACATCTCTTTTATCTCCGCTTATTATGCGGTAAAGATAGAGTTTATTCTCCGCATATCAAAATTTTCTCCGCAAATAATGCAGTAAAAGTGCATTTTATTCTCCGCATTGTGGGAGATTTTAGCAATGGTTCTGGATCTTGCATATAAACTTAGAGCCCGCCCCGGACAATATGTCTCGCGGCAAATAGTGGCTGCACCCCGGTTATCTTTTCTATATTATTATCTTTACAAAAAAAAGGATGAGAAGATTTACCCTATTTTTACTGACTTTTGCGCTAATGACCATTTTCGCAACGGCTCTTGACGCAAAATCCCCACCCACAACATCCCCAAACCCGGCCACTGTTGTTAGGGGAAGGGTGTACGACCAAAATGGAATGGGATTGAAGGGAGTTGTTGTTTCGGATGGGTTTAGTTTGGTTAAGACCGGCTCTGATGGTGGTTTTGCAATTGAAAAGCGCAAAGAGTCCAAGTTTGTATTTGTCTCTACTCCCGATGGTTATGAGCATGTAGGTGATTTTTATCAAAAAGCAGATAGCCAAAATTTGATTTTCCCTTTAGTAAAAGTAAAAAACCAGTCAAGCAGATTTATTCACACCGGAGATACAGAGGAGGCGGTTTATAAAGATTGGATGGATATTTTCAAAGATTATATTGCCAACAACAAGCCATCATTTGTGCTTTTTAACGGAGATATATGTTACGAGCCCGGAATGAGATTACATGCAAAACACTTTACTAAGGAAAAACTTGGGGTAAGAGTTGTCTATACCGTTGGAAATCACGACTTGGTTGATGGTGATTACGGCGAGCAACTTTTTGAAGATCTCTTTGGCCCTGCCTGGTATTCATTCAATCTTGGCGGAGTCCACTTTGTAAGTCTGCCTGTGATTCAGGGAGATAGAAAGACCGGATATACACAGGACATTTTATTCGACTGGTTAAGAAGAGATTTGGATCTGCTGCCAAAGGGTACGCCAGTGGTAATTTTTAACCATCACCTTTGGGGGTTTGCAGATAAGTTCAACCTCAAAACACCTAATCAGCAGCTAGATCTTCTCCAATATAATCTAAAGGGATATCTGCACGCCCACTACCATACAAACCTTTACCATAAGACACCCGAAGGAGTTGCCGTTATTGCAACAATGTCTCCCAACAAAGGGGGAAAAGACCACAGCCCATCCTCATTCCGAATCGTTGATTTTGACCGTGACGGCAATCTTACGACAACTTTAAAGTACTCCCCAATTAGACGCCATATTGCAGCAAACGCTCTTCCTGTGCAGGGAGATTCAATAAAGGTAGTTGCCTCTGTTTATGATACATCTGCCGAAACCGAGAGAATAACGGTAAACGGAGTTTCACTTACAAGAGAGAGCAATTTTAACTGGAGTGGTTTTATAAAGAAGGGAGATAACGAGAACGATCTTATTCTAAAAAGTCTGTTTTCTAACGGATCTGTCATTTACACACCGTTGCATCTGCATAATAATCAAGCATCTCCCAAAGTAGCATGGGTTACCAATTTGAGAGGTAACATTATGATGACATCTCCACTTATAGCGGGAGATTTGGTTTTAACGGCTGTGATTGACGATGAAATGGCAATAGATGCGGCTATTTATGCATTAAACCGATTCAGCGGAGAGATTGTGTGGAGGGTGAGTACCAATAACTCGGTAAAAAATAATATGTTTCTCTATAATGGGATTGTATATGCGGCAGATGTAGAGGGGATCGTCTATGCTTTTGAGGTAGAGACAGGCCAATTAAAATGGAGTAAGCCGCTAAAGTCTAATGCTATACAGTACGGTTATAACCAGGGTGTAGTGGTGAGCAACGGAGTGCTCTTTGCCGGGCAGGGGTACTATCTCACCGCCCTTGATGCAGAGAGCGGAGAGATCTTGTGGGTCAATACTCATTGGAGAGGCGATGTCGCAACTGTGGCTTCGCCTATTGTAGATCAAGAGAACGGTGTGCTGCTGACTGCTGCCTACTGGACAGGGCGTTTTGCACATAACGTAAAGAGCGGCGAGTTACTTTGGGAGAAAAAAGATAGTGATACCCGTTATTGTGATAATTCTCCGGTGCTTTTTAATGGGAGATTCTTTTATGCATCACCATCATATATAACAGAGGTTGAACCGGTTAGTGGAGAAGAACTTTTAAAGCACAAGATAGACTACCGTATAAACAGTAACTCAAGGCCATTTGTTACAGATAAATATTATGTAACAGGAACCACCGATAAAGGGGTTGTCGCTTTTGACCGGACAGATAACTACAAAGAGTTATGGAACTTCAAAACCAATCCGGCGCTGCTCTATACTGCTCCCTATACAAAAGATTTTCAGATGACAGTCGATGGAGGTGTTGCAGTTCAATTGGCAGATGATAACAACGGTAGAGTTTACTTTGGTGCAAATGACGGTTTTGTCTATTGCGTAGATCTAAGAACCGGTAGGTTCATTTGGCGATTGAATGTAGGGACCCCTGTTCTATCTAACCTAATAATAGACAACGATATTCTCTATATCTCCGACTTTGGAGGGAACATCTGGGCTATAAATTTGTGAGCAAGATAAATTTTTAACCTCCATAATTATTCCGTAAACTTGCAGCCGGTAATAAAGGTGTAAATCCCGGTTGTGGATATATATATTCTGCCCTTAGTGAGATATTTATAAATGGAAAGATTAGTTACATCAAATCTAAAACTAGGAATTATTGCAGGTGGCCAACTTGGAAAAATGCTTATTCAGGAAGCCAGCAAATGGGATATAATAACCTATGTTTTGGATAACGACCAAAATTGCCCAGCCGGTAGTATTGCCTCTTACTTTGTTAAAGGGGACAACCTCGATTTTGAATCTGTATACCAATTTGGGAAAATGGTAGATGTTCTGACCTTTGAAATGGAGAATATTAATATTGAAGCCCTAAAAAAACTAAAAACAGAGGGTTGCAAAATTGTACCTGATCCTGAAATTTTAGAGCTAATCCAGGACAAAGGGTTACAGAAAGAGTTTTATAAAAAGAGTGGAATTCCAACCTCCCCCTTTAAAATTTATGAGTCAGAAAAAGCTATTTTGAATGGAATTGAAAAAGGGGAGATAAATTTCCCTTTTGTTCAAAAATTAAGGAGGGGTGGATATGACGGTCGTGGTGTAGCTGTCATAAACGATGTTAGTAATTTAAACAAAATACTCCCCGGTGAGTCTGTTGTAGAAGAAAAGGTAGAGATTGTAAAGGAGATCTCTGCAATAGTAGCAAGAAATAAAAATGGTGAAATTAAATGTTATCCTATTGTAGAGATGCTTTTTGACCCCAGGGCAAATCTAGTTGACAAGTTAATTTGCCCCTCTTCAATAACAGCTGAACAATCAGAAAAAGCGGTTAATTTTGCAAGTGAAATTATAGAGTTGCTCAATATGGAGGGTCTGCTTGCAGTTGAGTTATTTATAGATTCTAAAGGCGATGTAATTGTAAATGAAGTAGCACCACGTCCTCATAACAGCGGACATCATACTATAGAGAGCATAATTACGTCACAATTTGAGCAACATCTTAGAGCTATACTCAATCTCCCTTTGGGAAGCACAAAAATCAAACTCCCCTCGGTCATGATAAATATCTTAGGAGCAGAAGGATACGAAGGAGCCGTAATTTATGAGGGGTTGACGGAGAGTATGGCAATTGATGGAGTGAAGATACATTTATACGGGAAACAAATCACCAAGCCATACCGAAAAATGGGGCATATAACAATTCTCTCATCTACTTTGGAGTGTGCACTTAAAAAGGCAGAAAAGGTAAAACAATTAATAAGGGTGAAATCATGGAAAGAAAACTCGTAAGCATAGTAATGGGGTCTGATTCCGATTTACCGGTAATGAAGCAGGCGGCAGAAATTCTTGATCAATTTTTTGTCGGATACGAAATTGATATAGTATCTGCACACCGAACACCGGAAAAGTTATATGAATTTGCATCAAATGCTCATAATCGGGGAGTTGTCGTAATAATTGCTGGGGCTGGCGGGGCAGCCCATCTACCGGGGATGGTGGCTGCAATATCGCCTCTACCTGTAATCGGTGTCCCAATAAAGTCCAGTAACTCAATTGACGGGTGGGATTCCGTTCTCTCAATTTTGCAGATGCCTGGCGGGGTACCCGTTGCAACAGTAGCACTTAATGGAGCAAAAAATGCAGGTATTCTTGCCGCTCAAATAATATCAGCATCTGACATCTCTTTACGGAATAGAATTATTCAGTATAAACAAGAGCTTAAAGAGCAGGTGTTAACTAAATCGGAAAATTTAAAATCTACCCTTTAGTTAAAAAGTGAGAAAATATATAACTGTTTTCGCTTCGTTCGTTATAATGCTGTGCATAGGCAGTGTATATGCATGGAGTATTATTGCGTCAGAATTAATTGAAAAATTTAGGTTTTCTGTTTCACAGTCACAGATGATTTTTGGGACCCAAATTGCCATATTTCCTGTTACAATGATTTTTGTTGGGCAGCTAGGTAAAAGAATAAAGCATAAGTTCCACTTTAGCGAGCTATTCTCAAGGTAGTTTTACTGTAATCTTAACAGGCATTGGCATTATAGCCGGAATAGCAACAGGATTCGGTTATTGGGTTGCTCTCACTTCTCCGGTTCAATGGTTTCCCCAAAAAAAAGTCTCATTGCAGGCATAGCAGGTCCCATCAGCAGCGGGTTTTTATACGATTATTCCGGCTCCTTTTATTATGCAATTACTCTTGCAAGCTTCACGAGTCTTATAGGCAGCTTAATGTATATAAAAAAATAAATTACCTTTGCAGTCAAATAAAAATATTAATTCAAATACTATGGACGAAGGCCCTTATCAACGTAGGTTAACAGAGTTAAAACATCTGTAAGGGGGCTTCAATATCTCCTTACTGAGTGTAAATAAGGAGGTATTAAAATGGTTGAAGTTAGAAAAAACACTTTCCATGAGCTTATTAAGAATAAGGAGTGGAAGAGACTCAAGAAGTCATTAAACGAATTAGATGTTATTCAACTGGCAAAGGTTGTTGAGGATATTTCAGAAGTTGATGAAATAATCTTATTCCGATTGCTAAACAGGAGACAATCCAAAGAGGTTTTCCAGTTACTTTCTCACCAAAAACAAGAGCATATTATTGAGGGATTAGCTCAAAATGTTCACAAGCTTTCCAATCTTCTTAATGATATAGAGCCTGACGATAGAACGGCTTTTTTCGAAGAGCTGCCGGGTAAAATTACTCAACGGCTGATTCAACTTCTAAACCCCGAAGAGAGACAAATAACTCTTCAACTTCTAGGTTACCCCGAGGATAGTATCGGACGTCTGATGACACCCGAGTATATTGCCGTAAAACCCTCAGATACCATTGAACATACCTTTGAACACATCAGAAAATATGGAAAAGATTCTGAGACTCTCAATGTCATCTATGTTGTTGATAATGATTGGAAATTAATTGACGATATTAAAATCAAAGAGATTCTCCTGGCATCCCCAAACCAAACAATTGACGAATTGATGGACTACAGGTTTATTGCGCTAAATGCAATAGACGACCAGGAGAGAGCCATAAAAACATTTAAAGACTACGACAGGGTTGCTTTGCCGGTTGTTAATGCAGATGGCGTTTTAATAGGAATTGTTACTGTTGATGATATCATGGAGGTAGAGGAAGAGGAGTCAACCGAGGACTTTCACAAATTTGGTGCATTTAAATCAGCTATTGCTAATCCGCTAAAAGAGAGGGCTTTTAACCTATATACTAATAGAATCATTTGGTTGCTTGCCCTTGTTTTTATGAACATTTTCTCAGGAGCCGCAATTGCAAATTTCGAAGGGATAATTCAATCTTTTGTATCCCTTGTTTTCTTTTTACCGCTGTTAATTGATAGCGGAGGAAATGCCGGTGCACAATCCGCAACATTGATGATTCGTTCACTGGCAATAGGCGACGTACAACTTTCTGATTGGTACAAATTGATTGCCAAGGAGATGATGGTTTCTCTTTTGTTGGGATTAACAATGGCCATAGGTGTTGCTGTTGTTGCAAGTTTCCGTGCACCGGAAATAATAATAGTCGTATCGTTAACAATGGTTTTGGTCGTTATGGCTGGAAGTCTCATTGGTATGCTTCTACCTTTCGCTTTTACAAGATTAAAACTAGATCCCGCAACTGCAAGTGCTCCCTTAATTACATCTATAGCAGATATATGCGGAGTTATTATCTATTTTTCTATCGCAAATTGGTATTTTGGCTTTAATTAAAACTGGGGGTCAAACATCAAACAAAAATCCTTAATTATTTTTATTCCCCACTTTGATGTTGAATGTTGGAACTTCATAATCTTTACTCAAATACTCCGAAGGGATAGTTGTCATATTTCCGTCTCTTGCAGAACGATAATGTGGAGAAAGAATTTCTATACCCCTTTCATTGCATACATCTTGAATGTTTTGATGTAGGCTTGAATATATAACACCCTGTTTTTTAACCTCTTTGGTGTATGCATTAATTTGATACGCTACATAAAAGTCTTCAAGACTAGTTTGCAGTACAAATGGCTTTGGGTCTTGAAGGATATATTCCGTTCTTAAAGCGGCATCAATTA
>JAUYTB010000212.1 GCA_030695305.1 Bacteroidales bacterium | reverse complement strand
ATCTCAGAGCTGAAAGTGTTCCTGCTGTGAGGATCCACATTTGTATGCAATTAGATTGTCCACATTTGCATGCAAGGTCCACAACCCTTGCCAAGGTATGCCTCCACATTTGCATGCAAGGTCCAAAACCCTTGCCAAGGTGGTCACCCAAGGTTCACAACCCTTGCCAAGGTTAGTTGTGTTTCGTCGATATTGTGGGTTACGAATATTACGGTGCGTCTGTCCTCTTTCCAGATTTGTGAAAACCACTGCATCATGCTCTCTTTTAGTGAGAAATCCAACCCGTTAAGAGGCTCATCCATCAAGATGATATCGGAGTGGCAGGCAAAAGCCCGGGCAATTGAGACACGCTGACGCATTCCGCCACTAAGCTGTGAGGGGTAGTAGCTGGCAAATCCATCAAGCTTAACCTTACGAATAAGACGATCGGCCTCGATACGCCTTTGGACCGGTGACAAATCACCGCCAAGCACAAACTCAATATTCTCCCTAACTGTCTTCCAAGGCAGCAGGCGCGGCTCCTGAAATATATATGAGAAGACCTTATTCTCAAAACCTATAAGAGTTCCACTGTCCGGCAAAATAATTCCACCAATAATATTGAGCAGCGTACTCTTTCCGCAACCAGAAGGGCCAAGAATACAAGTGATTGTGCCCTCTTCAATATCTAGATTGAAATCCCGGAAGAGAGTCACCCCATTAAAACTCATATTCAGATTTTTTATCTGAAATCCCATCTTCGAATTCTCCATATTTAAATTCTCCGTCTGCGATCTCTCCATTATTGAACCCTCCATTTTAAAACTCTCTTTTCGTACAGACGAATAATCTTCTCAAAAGCAAAACTGATAAGAATAGCAATTAGAGTCCAAGCGATTACCGCCTCAACATTCAAAAAAGTCTGAGCCGCCTGCATCTTTGTTCCAATACCATACCTCGGCTGACTCAGCACCTCACCAATAATAATCGCCCTCCAGCCAATACCCATAGCACTCGAAGCCCCACTAACTATAAAAGGCATAATAGCAGGAATATACAAATCATGCAAAATCTTTCTTCTGTCAACCCTGTAGAACTTAGCCATCTGAACAAGATTCGGGTCAACACTCTTGATACCATCGGCCACATTTGTGCAGATAAAAGGGAACATCGTAAGCATCGCTATAAAGACAGGAACAACGCTTGGATTAAACCAGATAAGAGCAAGCAAAATAAGGGAGATAACAGGGATAGAGCGGATAGTTACCAAAAAAGGGGAGATAAAAGTATTGAAATCCTGGCGTAATCCGGCCCAAATACCAACCAACAGACCCAGCGCAGCAGATATAAAAAAGCCAAACAAACCGCGAATCACCGTAGCCCCTACAACCTTAATAAACCCCACATCACCAATCAACCCAATAACAGAGATAAAACTCTTATACGGATAAGGGACAATCAGGTCTGAGTCAAAGTACCATGCAGCAATCTGCCATAACGACATCATTAAAGCAATCGAAATGAGAGTTATAAAGTGCTTTCTAGTAAATGAAATTTTCATCAGCCATTTTCCCCCCAATAATCTCAGGATTAATATCATAAAAAACCTTAAGGTACCTATCTATCCCCTCCCTGATCCCGGCAGCCGCAACAAACCGGATATTCGACCTCGGAATTGAGTGCAAAGCAAGCCCGTACTCAGGTAAAATATCATACTTAACAATAAGAGAGGCAGCACTATCTGTATTAGCGTTAACCCACTGCGAAGATCTTTCGTAGGCAGATACTATCTCCCTTACTACTTGTGGATTATGTCGCATAAAACTCTCTCTCCCAACAAAAGCAGTCTGAGCAATTGGAACACCCTCAAGCTTCTCCCACTCCAAATTAAGATCAAAAATTGTTTTAACCCCCCTGTTTTTATCCAAAACCAAAGAGGCCAGAGGCTCCGACACCACACCCATATTTGCCAGACCTGCCGCAACAGCATTGGCCAAATCTATATGAGTAGGGAAACTGTAGTCCAGCAAAACATCCGAATCTGCATTAAGGCCGTTCTTCTCCAGCAGATACCTAAAGAGAACATCCGGAGTCATCCCCCTGCCCATAACATTTATTCTCCGCCCCCTGAGATCTTTCCATTCGGTTATACTGCTATCACTACCAAGCAGATAGAGCGAGCCCCATACCGGAATGGCAATCAGACGGTAATCAACACCCTTGTTATACAGAAGTGCAGCCATAGTGGTAGGCAAAATAGCAAAATCGGCAGATCCGTCCAGCATCATCTTCCTCACCTGCATCGGCTCATTAAGAATAACAATCTTTATATTTGAGATTACAGTGCCGTTTATGCTGTCAATAAATTTTATCATCCCCATAGATGATGGCCCCTTAAGAGTGGCAATTACTATATCCAATTGGCTAACAGTCTTTTGTGACCGTTGTCCGCAGGCGGATATCAGCAAAACCGAAATTAACCACAGGAGCAGAATGTTACGCATAAGATTAAGTTTTGGCCTATTTTCACAAAGTATAAATTTACATATAAGTATCTGTTTACACAAGATAGCTGTTTAGACTAAGTTTCTGTTTAAACAAAGTAAATGTTTCGCTAAGTTTCTATTTACATAAAATAACGGCTACGCTAAGTTTCTGTTTAAACAAAGTAAATGTTTCGCTAAGTTTCTATTTACACAAAATAGCTGTTTGTACTAAGTATAAGTTTTGCACAAAACTATCTGATTAAAACAACTTGTCAAAAAAAAGTGTAACTTTGTAGCAAAATAACACCGTAATTTTACTGAGATTCTGGATTTTTAATCCTGTCAAGGTCTTACGGGGAAACAATTAACAATCTAATCCGGAGGCATCCTGATGGAAAAGAGAATAGGAACAGCAATAATTCAAATTGAGAGTCGAGAGAGCGTACAACCGCTAAACGATATCCTCTCAAAACACTTCAACATCATCATCGGGCGGCAAGGTCTGCCCCATAGAAATGATCTTGGCATCATCTCCCTTATTCTTGAAGGCTCTACAGACGAGATTGGTTCCCTTACAGGCCAGTTAGGAAGATTAAAAGGAATCCAGGTAAAATCGGTACTTTTAAAAAGTAGATAAGATGATTAGAGCAAAGATCTCCCTATTAACGGCCATCTGCATGGTCGTACTTCTCCCGTTTGTGAATGGACAAAATTCCAACCAAGCCGGGCAGGAGAGTAGTCAAAGTCAAAATCTGCCGGACGGCAGCAAGAGCGGTGTGGAGAGCAGTCAAAGTCAAAATCTACCGGACGGCAGCAAGAGCGGTGTGGAAAGCAGTCAAAATAAAAATCTGCCGGACAACGCAAAGAGCGGTCTTGCGAGTAGTCAAAGTCAAAATCTGCCGGACACTGTCGCATTGGGCGAAGTTGTAGTGTCAATCTGGAGGATAGACCGCAAAATCAAAGAGTTACCCGCCTCGGTAAGCATCGTAACATCTGCAACCTATCAGAAACGATCATCCATAACCCTCTCCAACGTCCTCAACAACCAACCCGGAATATCAATGGGAGGAGACGGAGTATGGGCAACAAACATCAACATCCGCGGGCTGGGAGAGAGCCGGCTCGTGACACTTATAGACGGCAACAGAATCGAGACCGCAACCGACCTCACAGCTTCGCTCAGCATGATTGACGTAAACGACGTTGAGCGCGTGGAGGTAATCAAAGGGGCGCAATCATCACTCTACGGCACAGGCGCAATGGGGGGAATCGTCAACATTATCACCAAAGGGGGATACTTTGCAGATAAACCCTATCTCTCCGGAAGCGTTATAACCGGCTACGCATCTGCCAACAACCTCTTCTCTGGCTACACATCAGTAAATACAGGATCCCAAAAGTGGTACCTTAGCTTAAGCGGCTCATATACAGATGCAGATAATATGCGGATCCCTAATGGAGTGCTGCCAAACAGCCAGTTTACCACCAATAACTTTAGAACCACCATTGGAGTCAAACCATTCAACAACCATCTGATAAAGCTACAGTACCAACGCAACCGCTCATCAAACGTGGGTATTCCGGGAGGGGATGCCTTTCCGCTAACAGCTCAGGCAACCTATAGAAATATTTCAAGAGACTTATTTGCTGCCAGTTATGAGATATCAAATATATCTGAGGTACTCACCTCTCTCAAGTTTAGCTACTTTAACCAGTTTATAGACCGCGATGTCACTATAATCCCAAACACAGTAAACGAAGCGAAACTTCCAAACGGAAACACACAGCGCACAACACCCACTCTGATGACCCCAACCGGAGAGCACCTCACTAACGGAGTGCAGTTGCAAGGAACACTCAAACTTTGGGAGAACAACTCCACAATTGTTGGTGCAGATTTATGGGGACGCAAACTTACAACCGGCCGCGAACGCTTTATTACAGTTCAAGTTATCAATCCGGCAGGTACAACTTTGGTTACCAATAATATAGAGCGCGGAGAGACACCCATCCCCCAATCCAGATCAAATAACGCAGGACTCTTTATCCAAAACGAAACCAAAATGTTAAATGGAGATTTGACCCTAATTGTGGGAGGTAGGATGGATGGTGTGCAGATTACAAACCAAAAGGGGTATGATGTAGATTATATGATTGTTAATGGTGTGCGAAACGATGCTCCTTCTACCCGTAGGGTTACATTCAACAGTGGGAGGGAGCAGAGTCTCTCCTGGAGTGCCAACACCGGCCTGCTATATAAACTCAACAGCACTACTGATTTAGCACTTAATGTTGCCAGATCTTTCCGGGCCCCTTCGCAGGAAGAGCGTTACAAGTACATAAACCTGGGCAGTTACGTACGACTAGGTAATCCTGCATTGATGCCGGAGAGGGGTTACTCTGCAGATATGGGTGTACGGGTCTGGAAAAAAGATCTTACACTGCAGGCAGGTATCTTCATTAACAGCATCACAGATATGATTGCCGAGACTCCCGGAGAGTTTATCTACACACTCGCATCCGGATCGGAGCCACAAACCCTGCCTGCCTTTATCAACTCCAATATAAGCAAAGCCCTTTTATACGGTTTTGATTTCCAGATGGATTACAACCTCTACCGCAACTGGGTGGTTATGTTTACAGGGGGATACGTACGCGGAAAGGATGTGGGAGAAGATAGCAGCACAGGCACAGGAGTCGGCGGCGTAGCAGGCAGCTCCGGAAATCTTCCAATGATTCCACCACTCAAAGGAGGGCTGGGAGTCAGATACTCAAGCTATAAATTAGGTTCTGCCGAGCTTCTGCTCACCGGAGCAGCAAAACAAAACAAGATTGCTGCAGGAGAGCGTGAGACCGCCGGATATCTTCGCCTGGATCTCTCATTCAATACCAGAAAGATAGATTTAGGCCCAACCCGCATTCAACTCTTTGCCGGTATCGACAACATCACCAACACCCGCTACACCAACCACCTCTCCACCAACAGAGGCGACATCAACACAGAACCCGGCCGCAACATCTACCTTCGTTTGAAACTGGACCTTGGCAAGGGTTGTGGACCTTGACGACTTTTGTGGCAAAATGGAGTTATTTCCCGGGTTTTTACGGTTATTTCCCGCTCATAGCTGCCTGCCTTTTATGGGGCGGCAGCTACGAGAATAACCGAAACCCGAGAATAACTCTTGGCTTTGCCAGAGTTTGATGTATCTGTTAGTGAATTAGATAGATATAAAACGCAGTTTTCCAAAATTGGAAAATTGGCATTTATATCTAT
>JAUYTB010000207.1 GCA_030695305.1 Bacteroidales bacterium | reverse complement strand
CTCTCATTTAATAGATATCGCTAATAAACAAGGAGATAACGATACTGACGAGATGCTTAAATTTTAAAATATGAAGAGATATTTATCACTTGATATGCTGCGGGGATTATCAATTTTTGGGATGGTCTTCTCTGCCATTATACCTTACGGGGTTCTCCCTGCTTGGATGTACCATATTCAGAATCCGCCGCCTCACCATAAATTTGATATGAGCGTCTCCGGTATAAGCTGGGTAGATCTTGTCTTTCCGGTGTTTATATTTTGCATGGGTGTAGCTATACCTATCGCCGGCAGAAAAAGAGAGGGGCAATCTCCCGATAAAAGAGGAGATTTACTCTACATTGCAAATGTTGCAGAGCGTTTTATAATGCT
Organism: Bacteroidales bacterium; assembly: GCA_030695305.1. Classification (GTDB taxonomy): domain Bacteria; phylum Bacteroidota; class Bacteroidia; order Bacteroidales; family UBA932; genus Bact-08. The sequence goes on along the minus strand of JAUYTB010000207.1, from coordinate 15,724 downwards.
TTGGCTCTTCTCATATCTCTATGTGTTTCTTAACTTCTCTACCGCTCAGGGGTGGTGGGCTCAGCTTGCAACGGTTATTGGATTTCTCTCACTCTTCCCTCTCTACTATGTATTTGCAAAAGATTTGGCCGTGAGATGGAGGGTGATAATCAGAAGTGCAGCATTGATTCTGGTCACTTTAATAATCATCTATGGGCACTATAGATTTGATGAGGTTATATCTATAACAAGAAGCGGAATTATTATATTTCTCCTTGCCTTTTTATATCTCCTGGGGGCGTTGATCTGGTACTATACAAGAGACAATTTAAAGTGGAGAGCAGTCGCATTTGGAGCAGTACTCCTCTTTACTGCGGTAACAATACCTATGGGTTTGCAGCCAAAGCTATATGCCATACCGGAGATCCGCTGGTTCTTCAATATGGAGTATATTTACTTTCTGCTCATCCTTATTCCGGCAACTTATGTTGGAGATCTTATCCAAAAGAGGCTATCCATTCCGGGGGGATATGATCCATTTAAGAGAGAGTCCGGAGAGGGAGGAAGAGGAGTTGTTGTCGCAGCTGTAGCGTTATATATTCTATGGATGATGTTTGCTCTCTATAAAGGGCATTATTTGGCCAATATAGTTGTTTCCCTTTTTTCATGCGGAATTATTTACTATCTTGTTAAAGAGAGGATCCCTGTATATAAGAGAGAGAGTATAATTGCAGCAGCTCTTGCAGTGGCAGGATCTGTCGCTGTGATTATTGAGGGATCGATAACAAAATCTCCGTGTACAATCTCTTACTGCTTTATTACTACTGCAATAAGTATATATCTGCTTATGTTGGCAGACAGGTTGTCTCACAGTTTTGGCTCTTCATATTTTGTGAGGATCTTTGCGGGTGCCGGGAGTAATCCTCTTATGAGTTACATAGCGTTTGGAAGTTTTGTTATGCCACTCTTTAAAGTCACAGGAGTTATATTAATCTATAACGCGGCATATCCTGCAGGTTACCCCTGGATAGGTGTATTAAGAGCTGCTACCGTTGTTCTGCTGACCATGGCAATCGTAGCAAAAATGAGCGAGAAGAGACTCTTCTGGCGGGCTTAATTTTTTTAGAATAATTAGATGAAAAACCTGGATTATGGTGTTATTGGAAATTGCAGAACAGCTGCTCTTATCTCAAAAGAGGGGAGTATTGACTGGCTTTGCTTTCCCGACTTTGACTCTCCGTTTGTATTCGGAAAAATTCTGGACGACAAAAAAGGGGGATGCTTCTCTATAGTCCCGGAAGTGGAGTTTTCTTGCACTCAAAAATATATAGATCAGACAAATATACTTTGCACTACTTATGTATCCAAAGAGTTTGCTTTTGAAGTTTTAGACTTTATGCCTCGGTATAAGACAGGAGATGATGCAAGCGGATACTATCTCCCTGCAGAGATCTACAGATATATCAGAGTCATCAGGGGAACTCCTGTTGTAACTATAAACTACTCTCCACAATCAAATTATGCTCTGGAAGAGACTCAGCATAAGCTCTCTCCGAGACATATAAGATCCAGCTCTGTATTGAATGAGAAGAACTCTGTTTATCTCTATTCAAGTATGGACCTTAAGAAGATTATTAATAAGGAGAGAATTGAGATAAAGGGAGATGAGTATATGCTCCTCTCATATAATCAAAAATTGATTGATGTAGACTTACGCAGAGTTTATCTGGAGTACTCCCGTACAAAGGTCTATTGGCTCAACTGGGTCAACCGATCTAAAAGGTACCATAAGTATGAAGATATGGTAGAGAGGAGTATGCTTATACTCAAGCTTATGTCTTTCCAGCCCTCCGGAGCTGTGCTTGCAGCAATAACCACAAGTATCCCGGAGACAATAGGTGAGGTGAGAAACTGGGATTACAGATTTTGCTGGTTAAGGGATGCCTCAATGTCTATTGAGACTCTGCTAAGCATGGGTCATCAGGGAGCTGCCAAGAGGTTCATTGGATTTGTCAAGAGAATCATACACTCAAAAGATGAAAAGTTTCAAATAATGTATGGTATTCGCGGTGAGAGGATTCTCACCGAGAAGATTCTTACTCATCTCTCCGGTTATGAGAACTCTACCCCGGTAAGAGTTGGCAATGCCGCTTATCAGCAGAAACAGAATGACTCGCTGGGTTATCTTATGGATGTCATTTATAAGTACTACTTATATTTCCCGGGAACTCTTGACGAGATAGAGGATATGTGGGAGGTTACCAAAAATATAGTCAGAACAGTCTATGCCGAGTGGCGTCTTCCAGATCAGGGTATCTGGGAGATAAGAAATGGTACAAGTCACTATGTCTTCTCCAAGGTTATGTCTTGGGTTGCTCTGGACAGGGCAGTAAGAGTCGCCGAGCTACTGGGTAAGGATATCTATGTAATAGAGTGGGGTAAGGAGGCCGAGGTTATCAGGGAAGATATACATCTTAACGGATGGAAAGATGAGCTGGGGGGCTTCTCTCAGGCGTATGACAATGCAGAGCCGGATGCATCACTGCTTTTGATGGAGGAGTATGGTTTCATAGAGCCGAGTGACCCTAGGTATATAAGTACTGTAAAGGCAATTAAGAGGGGCTTGCTTCACAATGGACTGATGTACAGATATAAAAACAGGGATGATTTTGGCAATCCGTCATCTGCATTCACTATATGTACATTTTGGCTTATAAGAGCACTATATGTTACCGGAGAGGTGGAGGAGGCAAAGAGTCTCTTTGACGAGATCCTCAACTACTCAAATCATCTTGGATTATTTAGTGAAGATCTTGACTTTGAGACAAAACGACAGTTAGGAAATTTCCCTCAGGCATACTCTCATCTGGCTATAATAAATACAGTTGAGCTCTTTGCCGATGAGATGATTAGATCTAGGTTTATCAGACCGTAGTGTTTTTGAGATCCCCTTTTAAACGGGCAAATGAGCCGGGATAGTTTTGGTTAATAAAATCAATCAGAGCCTCTCTTACTGCCACCCGCAGATCCCAGTTTTTTGAGGCATCACTGCTGCTTAAGAGAATACGAATCTCTTTATGCCACAGCGCAGTGTCTGTTACCTGTATATTCTGAACCCTTCCATCCCAGTTTTCATTACCTTTCAAAATCTGTGGCAAAGCTTTACGAAGTGGCTCCAGAGGCAAGTCGTAAGAGACAAAAAGAGAGATAGTGCCCATAATGGAGGCCTCGGTTCTTGTCCAATTTTGGAATGGTCTCTCCAGAAAATATCCGGATGGAAGAATCATTCTTCTCTGATCCCATATCTTCACCACCACATATGTGAGATTTATCTCCTCCACTCGTCCCCACTCTCCCTCTACAATTACAACATCATCCAATCTTATGGGCTGGGTTATTGCCAGTTGTAGCCCGGAAAGTATCTGCCCTATACTCTTTTGCGCAGCAAGTCCCACAATTATACCTGCAACCCCAGCAGAGGTAAGTAGGGTAATCCCGATACTTCTGACGCTCTCTATTGTCATCAAGGCCATTGATATAAAAACAACAGCGATGAGAGTTATAATGAGCCCTTCAAAAACTTTAATCTGAGTAAGGCTTCTCCTTGCCTTAAGGTTATCGGAAGAGGATATATCCAGCCGTTTTTCCATAAAATAGAAGAGCGCTCTCACTATCTGGATAAGAATCCATCCGGCCGAGAGTATAAGGAGGATATTGTTGACGCGGATGATTATGCTGAATGACTCAATCTCTCCTATAAAAATGTGGTTAAAGAGCTTTAATGTTATCCAAAAAGTAAACCATATAGCGGGTATTCGAAACAGACGTATCAGAAAATTATCTAATCCAGTTTTGGAGTTTCGGGAGTACTCTCTAACCCTTTTGAGTATGTACCTATATATTATAAGCAGAACTGCAAAAAAGAGTGCAAAGATGGCGTAGAGCATAAAAACTCTGCTACTGTCGGTAAATATGTTTGTTAATAGATTCATTCTTCTGCTAATCTTCTAAGAAAAGAGAGGGTCTCTGTTTGGCTTAAGAGATTATAACGTGCGTATTCAGAGAAAGTGCCTATTTTTATAGAGTAGGCACTCTCCGGAAGTGAGAGAAACATATCCTCGTCGGTAACATCATCTCCCATTGCAAGTATAAAGTCATAAGACCTTCCGTTAAGCAGTCTGTTTACCTCTGACCCCTTTGTAAAGTCCGGATGCTTGATCTCAATAATCTTATTACCTCTCATTATTTGTAAATGCTCACGAGTACAAGGAGTTATAAGCGCACCTATAAGCTGCTGTACCCTCATTGACGCGAGCCATGCATCCACCTTTCTGTAGTGCCATACAAGTGCAGTCTCTTTTACCTCAAGAGAGGAGCGAGGGGTCTTCTCTACGTATTGCTGGAGGATGCTCATTATCTCATCGTCCCATTTAACCGGACCGCTGTTTTTGTTCCAGACGCCCGCCTCTTTATAGAAGGCACCATGCTCTGCAGCAAGCCCGATGTTCAAGGAACCAAGCCATTTTTCCAGGGTGTTATGGTCTCTTCCGCTGCTTATTATCACCTTGTTGCGGCTGTCGGATGCTAAAAGATTGAGAGTGTCAATAATCTCTTGTGTTGGCACTGCATCTTCCGGTTTTGGTTTAAAAGGGGAGAGAGTGCCGTCATAATCGAGCAAAATCAATCTTTCAGATGAGCTGTTATATTTTATCTTTATCTCCCTCTCCACATCTTTACTAAGAAACCTTGAGTAGAGAGATTGGTTTTTATCCCTGATACTCAGTAGCTCTTTAATGAAAGTTGCTGCCCATTTGTTTACGGTTTGACTGGAGACCCGCTTCTGCATCCATTGCATCCGCTCAACCTTTTCATCTAGTGGCATCTGTAAAGCAGTTACAATGGCATCCTCAATCTCTGTGGAGTCGTTTGGGTTGATAATCAAAGAGTCAATAAGCTCTATTGATGCGCCGGCCATCTCGCTAAGAATGAGGACGCCGGGGTTATCTCTCTTGGCAGCTATATACTCTTTGGCCACAAGATTCATTCCGTCTCTCAGAGGAGTAACAAGAGCAACATCTGCAACATAGTACATTGCACAAAGCTCTTCGAATGAGAATCCGTGGTAGAAGTAGTGAACAGGCGTCCAGTTCATATTGGAGTAGATTCCGTTAATAGAACCTATTGTTTCGTCAATCTTTGTCTTTAAGTCGGAGTAACTCTCTACATTATCCCTTGATGGGACAATGATCATAAAGAGTGAAACTTTGTTCCAGAATTCGGGATGGTTCTCCAGAAATTGAGAGAACCCTTTTAGCCGGTGCAGGATTCCCTTACTGTAGTCTAGTCGGTCTACAGAGAGTATGATTTTATGATCTTTGTAGTCTTTTTGCAGTTTATGAGCAATTCGGGAGACCTTAGGGTTGAGTATTGAGTTATAGTAGGTATCAAAGTTAATCCCCATAGGAAATGCATCTACCCTTACGATTCTATCTTTGAGCCTTACCTCGTCAAGTTCAAAATTAAGGTCAAGTACCCTCTCTGTAGCACTGATAAAGTGCCTCATATACTCATAGGTGTGGAATGCAATAAGATCTGCTCCAAGTATCCCTGAGAGAAGCTCCGATCTCTCCGGAAGTACACGAAACAGCTCGTACGAAGGGAATGGAATATGGTGAAAATAGCCGATACTAATTTGGGAGTTGAGGTCTCTTAACATTTTTGGTAACAGCATAAGCTGATAATCCTGAACCCAAACCATATCTCCCGGCTCAATAATCTTTGCAGCTGCCTCTGCAAACAGACGATTAACCTTTTTGTAGCTCTCCCAATGTGTTGCCTGGTGTTGAATCAGAGAGAAAAAGTAGTGGCACATTGGCCATATTTTACTGTTGCTGTACCCTTCGTAGTACTCCTCTATATCTTTATTAGAGAGAAATACCGGGTGCAAATTTTTCTTCTTGAGTTGTTTCTCTATAAGTGCCTGCTCTTCCGGTATATCGGTATCGACCCCTGGCCAACCGATCCAGTGCCTCTCCATGTCAATTTCAAGGGAGTCGAGCCCCGTGGTCAACCCTCCCTCACTGCGTGTAAACCGGAATGTGCTCTTGATTTTTGTCGCTTTTACCGGTAAACGGTTAGAAATAATTATAAGCTTCATGCCGCAATTTAACATTTTATAAGGTTAATACCAAGAAAAGAGATAAAAAACTCCATTGGGATTTCAATAGTAAAGAGTAAATTTGCGAAATGGTAGTAGATTTACATATAGAGAAGATTGCAAAGGGTTACAGATCCTTCTCTCCAAAGGATTCTTTTGATTATCAGGTAAATCACTTTGTTTCGGTGCTAAGCTCCAACAGAACTAAAAGAGGATTAAAGATAGACTTTGTTCATGGTGTGGGAAAGGGTGTTTTGCGGGAGGAGTTATTATCAACTCTCAAAAGCCGATTTCCCGGTTTTGAGTGTGAAGATGCCCCATTCTCTGTTTACGGATACCAGGGAGCTTTAAGAATTACTATAAGATAACAGATATGACTCTGGCAATTGTAGCAGCGTATGCATTAACTCCGGCCATAATTTTGTGGCTTTGTAAAAGAGTCCCCTTTTTAGGTAAAATTGGACCGGTGCTTTTACTCTATCTAATTGGAATAATCTTAGGCAACACCGGTATCATACCTCACACCGCCTATAAGGTGCAGGATCTTTTGGTCTCAATCATCATTCCCCTGGCTATCCCCCTTATGCTCTTCTCCTGCAATTTTCTTAAGTGGAATATAAAAAAGGCACTTCTGACCCTTCTTACGGGAATCACTGCTGTTGTTATTGCTATAGTCTCCGGATACTTTATTTTTGGCCACTCTATAGCAAACGACCCTGCAATGGGTGGAGATATGAATAAGATTGCCGGGATGTTGGCAGGTGTATATACAGGGGGCACCCCCAACCTTGCCGCAATCAAGATTATGTTGAACGTCCCCAACGAAACCTATATTCTCATTCACTCATACGATATGGCTATCAGTCTGCTGTATCTCACTTTTGTCCTCTCCTTTGGGATAAAACTTTTTCGGCGGATTCTTCACCATCCTCCGGCCGCTGAGAGAGGGTTACAAAAAGAGAGGGATGAGATTGCACAAACTGTAGAGGATCCCTATAAGGGGTTCTTTAAAAAGGGGAATCTACTATCGCTCTCTGCTGCAATTGCCATCTCTGTTGGGATTTTTGCAATAGCGGGAGGGTTATCGATGCTCTTACCCAAAGATATGCAGATGGTGGTAGTTATTCTCTCTATTACCACTCTTGGTATAGGAGTGTCGTTTATAAGGAGAGTGAGGGAGATTAAGAGCAGCTATGATGCAGGAATGTATCTGGTCTATATCTTTTGTATAGTTGTGGCCTCAATGGCAGATTTGGGAAGGATGGACATAGCCGGTGGGCTCTATCTGTTGCTATATATAGGGTATGTGATTTTTGGATCTCTTGCCCTGCAGCTTATTATGGCTAAAATCTTTGGAATAGATGCAGATACCGTTCTTATATCCTCGGTATCTCTTATAAATTCACCTCCGTTTGTTCCGCTCATTGCAACCGCAATGAACAACAAAGATGTAATTATCACAGGTTTGACTGTGGGCTTGGTAGGGTATGCCGCAGGAAACTATCTGGGCTATCTTATTGCTGTTTTGCTTTAGAACTTAACCTTTTTACAATATGAAACCGATACTCAAACTAACAACACTTCTCTGTCTGATATCTATCTCCACCGGGCTATATGGTCAGGAGGTTAAGAGAGGGTGGAATTTTGGACCTCTTCCCGCTGTAAGTTTTAACAGTGACCAGGGTTTTCAGTATGGAGCTCTGTGTGATATCTACTGGTTTGGAGATGGATCGCAATATCCCAACTATCTTCATAAGTTCAATATAGAGGTGTCGAGATATACAAAGGGATCCGGTATTTACCACCTCTTTTACGACTCAAAATATCTGCTTAAGAACTTACGCACAACTGTAGATATAAGTTACCTCACAGACAGAATGATGGACTTTTATGGCTTTGACGGATATATATCTGCCTATAAAAGAGATAAAGGGGCCTCATACTACAAATTTGACCGTAACCTCTTTAGGGCAACTGCAGATTTTCAGGGAGAGATTGTGAAGAACCTGCAGTGGGTTGCCGGTCTGGGGCTCTACAGCTACAAAACAGGTGCTGTAAAGAGTGATGAGTATGCCAATGAACCAAGCCTCTTTAAGAGCTATGTGGATGCCGGCATTATCACTCCGCTGGAGAGAGACGGAGGTGCGCGGGTAGAGTTAAAGCTGGGAGGGGTGTATGATACCAGAGATAATGAGGCAGATCCTTACAGGGGGTTTAAAGGTGAGGTTATATCGCTGCTCTCTCCCGGGAAAAATAGCGGCGGTTATATAAAACTCTATCTCTCGGCTTCGGGTTTCATCCCATTGTATAAGGAGAAGCTAACATTTGCAGCGAGAGGTACATATCAGGGGACCATTCAGGGCAATCAGCCCTTCTATATGGTACAGAATATCTCTACTCTCTATTTCCGGCAGATTACCAGCGAAGGTCTGGGGGGTCTCAATACAATAAGAGGGGTACTAAGGAACAGAGTTGCAGGAGCCGGTGTGATTCTTGGTAATTTGGAGCTTAGATACCGTTTTGCCAAATTTAACCTCTTAAAGCAGAATTGGTACCTGGCTATCAATCCTTTTTTAGACGCCGGAAGGGTGGTGCAGTACTACAAAAGAGATCTTTTAATGCTCTCATCTAACAGCGGTGTTGGAGATTTAATTGCTGCCGGTGAGCTCTTCCCTTTTGACTCAGATTCATTTCACGTGAGTGGCGGTTTGGGAATTAAAGCGGTTATGAACAGGAACTTTATTATCTCTGCAGAGTGGGGAAAACCTTTTGATAAAAGGGATGGAGATAGTGGTCTTAACATAGGGCTCAATTTTATTTTTTAAAAAATAGCAATCTGCTGTAATAAATCTTGCAGCTATTCGTCATATAACCGGAATGACAACTCAAGAGTTCGACATAGTGGTAAACAGACTACGGCCACGGCTCATAAACTTTGCAAGCGGTTTTGTAAAGGATGGTGCCTCAACGGCCGAGGATATGGTACAAGAGGCGATTATAAGACTTTGGAAATCAAATGAAATCCAGGAGGTCAGGAATCCGGAAGCACTTACGCACCATATTCTTAAGAACGTCTGTCTCGACTATCTCAAACTAAAGAAGAACAACATGGATTCCCTGAATCCCAATTTTCGAATATATACAGAGTCTGATCCTCTGGAGATTGTTGAGAGCAAAGATGAGATGTGCAATATAAACTCCTACTTAGGTTCACTTCCAAAAGATCAGATGCTTGCTGTGAGATTGAGGGATATCATGGGATATGAGATGGATGAGATTGCAAAGATTCTGGAGACTTCGGAGGGTAACGTAAGGACGCTCCTCTCCAGAGCAAGGCAAAAATTAAGAGAAAAATTATTGGCAAATGGCAACAATAGAAAAAGTTAGAGATCTTTTAGAAAGGTACTTTAACGCAGAGACAACCTTAAATGAGGAGCAAATTATCCGGGATTATTTTAAAAATGATTCAATACCGGATGATCTTCTAATCTATAAGCCACTATTTAACTGCTTTTCTGAGGAGATTGAGAGGCTAGACCTCAGTGGTGAGAAGCTTGACCACAATAGTGAGAAGCTTGACCACACTGTCGAGGAGGTTTCACGCAAAAGAGAGGGCTCGCCGTTTGTGAGAAGGGTGAGTTTTAAATGGATGTCATTAGCTGCTGCAGCATCACTTGCTATCTTTACATATCTTATTATGCCTCAAAAAGGTGACTCTTTAAGGCTTGTAATTGATGGAGTAAATGTAAACAACAAAACACTTGCATTGGGTAAAGCAGACGATCAAATGAACCAGATTAACTCTATGTTAGGTAGATACAGAAAAAGCTCAGAACAGCTGGAGAGTATGAGCAAGATGGGTGATGCACTATCATCCCTTAACTCAATTAGCAGGGTGATGACACAAAAAGAGGAGAGTAATCGTCTTGATTAAAGAGAGCTTAAACTTAAACTAACCAGCATAACAATTAAATTACTAATGTGATGAAAAGACTACTAATACTGATGTTTGTCGCAATTATTTTACCCGCGGCGGCATTAGGGCAGACGAAACAGATTAATGAAATACTGGACAAGTACGAGAAGAAGAAATCGGTGGAGTCTATCGTTATCTCCCCATCTCTTCTGCAGATTGCCGGCACCTCAGATGTCAATGCATCTACCAAAGAGCTGCTTTCAAAGATCAAAGAGTTGCGTATAATCAATATCAAAACCTCTGCAATGGAGAGCGGAGTTCCACTCTGGACCTCTTTAAAAGGGGAGCTCGAAAAGCACACTTCAAGTGATCTTTTTACAAGAATTGTCAGGATTCAGGATGGAGAAGAGCTGCTAGAGATGTTTATTACCAAGAACACTGAAGGTGCACTACTCTTCTACACCACAACACCAAAGGAGTTCTCCGTTATATCAATTTTCGGGAGCATAGATAAGACAGTCATCAACGCTGCCATGAGTGGTGGAATTAAGATTAAATAACTAATTAAGAGAAAATTATGAAAAATTATAGATTTAAATATACGCTACTCTCTTTTGTAGGTACTGCAATGTTGATGATGACAGCAGAGAGGGCACAATCTCAGACTGTGGTTAAGATAGGTGAGGCCGAGATTGCTATTCAGTCACCAATAAGCGTAAGAAAGAGAGATACTACTCAAGTTAATTTTTACCAAAATGAGACTAAGCCGCAAAGAGGTGCTACCGGTGTTAAAAAGGCCAGATACCCAAGGAATTCTCAGGAGTTCTTTATAGGAATAGGGATGACCGTTCCAACTTCGAATGAGGAGTTTTTGCCTATGCATTATGGTAACTCATACTCTCTGGAGGCCGGGTTCAAGTATTTTCACAGAACCGGATCGAGATATGATATAGGGACAATCTTTCAATATACTTGCTACACCTATAAGACAAAGGGTGCTGCTGCAGATGAGACCTTCTTTTCTAATATCCCGGGAGAGGTAAAAAAAGAGTATTTCCGTACAGACAACCTGGGGACAGGGATAATAAACAGGTTCTATCTCTTCCCTATGAAAGGTAGGCCGTTTATGCTGGACTTGGGTGGATATGCCGATTTCTCTTATAGTAAAAGGTTTAATGTGAAGACTATTGAAAATGGCAAACAGAATAAGTACAAGTACAGAGATGGGTCCAAATTCAATCCGGTTCAGGCCGGTTTGTATGGAGCAATCTCAAAGGGTAAGTACTCTTTTTATGCAAGATACAGATTAACAAATCTGTTTAATCCAAAAGAGGTTCCATTAGAGCTGCCGAGACTCTGCCTAGGTCTTCAGATCTCTATGGACTAAAAAATATTATAGGTAGGGGTTAAATATCAAGAAGACCCTCGGGAATTTGAGCAGTAATAACTCTTTTCCGGGGGTCAATTTTTTTAATGATATCTTCATGAACAGGTAGCAGCAGCTCTCTCTCACTATTGTCATTGCGAGTTATACCGAAACATGGATTTCCGGGGTAGTCATAAAACTTTGTAATCTCTCCAACGGAGATACCCTCTTGTGTAATAACACCGAATCCTGTAAAATCTTCCGGAGATGGTTGTGAACTTTCTGTTTTAGACCCGGAGCGCTCTATAAAGATTGTTTCACCGGAGATCTCTCCTGCCATACGGTCGGAGTTGATACCGGAAAGTTTAATAACAGATTGGCTATTACCCTTATTGGCAATACTCTCTATAAAAAAGGGGACCGGTAATCCATCATAAGAGATGAATACCGGCCTTTTTACATCAATATCTTCCTGGAAATAGGGGGAGTATCTAATTATCATCCCTCCATCTGTCCCGAACGATTTTATAACCTTTGCGACAGGCAGCAAGTTATTTGCCGGCGCTGACATTAATTACTCCTGATTTTCTGTTGCTTCGGCAGATGGTGCATCACCTTCAGCCGGAGTTTCAGTAACCTCCGCAGAGCTATTGGCTAAAGCTGCAGCCTCTTTTGCTGCTTTTGCTGCCTCTTCTCTCTTCTTCTTTGCGATCTCCTCTGCTCTTGCCTCTTTTACCTTTGCCTCTGCCTCTATTGCAGATTTTCTGGATTCACGACTGGTTTGTGCCAGTTCAGATTTCTTAGAGCTAACTTTTGACTCTTTCTCTGCCATCCATGCAGCCCACTTCTGGTCTGCAACCTCCTGTGTTATTGCCTCTTTTCTAACTCCCTCCTGAAGGTGCTTCTTAAGAAGAACTCCTTTGTAGGATAGGATTCTGCGGCAAGTATCAGAAGGTTGAGCTCCATTAAGAAGCCATGTTAGTGCCTTCTCGTTGTTCAACTCAATAGTTGCCGGATTTGTGTTTGGATTGTATGAGCCGATACGCTCAATAAAGCGACCATCGCGTGGTGCACGACTGTCTGCTACTACGATATGGAAGAATGCGAAATTCTTTTTACCGTGTCTGGCCAGACGAATTTTAACAGCCATAATACTGTGAATTTAAAGTTTTTATTATTATTAACTTCCTTATCTTCTCGAGAAAAGGCCCGCAAATATACGATCTTTTTTATTAAATGCAAAATGATTCTGGTAATTAAAAAAAAGAAGCATTGCCTGTTTATGACAATGCCCCTCCTCTTACTTAACCTAAAACTTAAACTATGAAAAAACTTCTCGACTAATTAAAATACAAATCGTGTGCCAAAGTTTTGTTTTCATATATAAAAATGTTTTTAAAGTTTGCTTTAATTACAGATCCCTCATTTACAGAGATTGGAACAATAATAGAAGATAGTTTTGGAAGTGAGTAAGTACTTTTGCCAATCTCTATTTTGTAAGGGACTGAGCCATTATTTGTGATGTTTACGTAACTGAACTTCTCATCGGCCATAACCTTACGGGCAACAATATTTGCATCTACAAACTGTTTGGCAATATCCTCCTTTGCAGCAATCATATTCTGAAACCATGCAAGGGTTCTTCTGTTGTCCAGTGCCTCTCTTACCCCTTTTTCACTCTTCTCCTTTACCAATAAAAGAGTAAGCGGACGTTCGAACCCCAACTCGCGAAGTGTTCCGCTCTCTACATTGCCGTGAACATCACTAGTTGCAATAATTGCAAGGTTCATATCAACTGCCCATGAGAGAACTCTTGGATAGAATTCGCTGTTATTGAACACCTCTATACCGTCAATAAGCCCATCTTTAAAGAGGTCTGCCTGAAACTCTTTAATATAGGTGGAGTCTACAGCCCAGCCGGGATGGTTCCACATTACAAAGCCACCTTGTCTCTTTGCTTCAATGATAGACTCTTTGGCGTCATCTACTGCAATTTTGTTTGCATCCTTAATAAAGAGAGCATTAAAGTGACCGATTGTTCTCTGTGTACGGGTTATCTCAGTGCCCCTAATAAGGATAAGTCCGGCCTTTTCGGCGGCAGGCTTTGCTATCTCGTAGGAGGTGTTGTGATCGTTAATTGTAAAGTTACGATATGGCCGGTACTCGATATGGTCGGTGATTGAGAGTACATCCAACCCCCCGGTCCAAGCTTCGGATACTCTTAGTGTTGGCCATACCAGCCCGTCGGAGAACATTGTATGTGTGTGAAGATCGCAGGTAATAACTTTAAAGCCTCCTACATCTGGAAAAATAAAGTTATTACGATGAACGGCACTATACTCCGGGTAGGTAACCTTATTAGGGTTGAGGTTCTGGCCGGCTATCACTGTTGTACAAAGCATTAGTGCAAGTGTAATTGCCGTGATAGATGATAATTTGAACTTGATCATTGTAGTTTGTATTTGTTTGGAAATTACAATTTGTTTCTCTCTTATTTTATTTTTTCAAGATCTTCAAATGAGATATCCAGCAGGGAGTATCTCTCGCGACCTTTTATGTTAAAGTGCCACCACTCAAACTCATAGGGGGTGAAGCCGTTCTCTGTCATAACTTTTAGAAGTCTATCCCTATTGGATAGAACCTCCTGAGGGAGCTCTGTATAGTGGTATGATGCTCTCTTGGAGAATTCATCAAATGGTGTTGGCATAGCGAGCTCCTCTCCGGTAGCAAGATCTATAAGGGTAAGGTCAACTGCCCCTCCTCTGTTGTGGATGGATCCCTTCCATGGAGCTGCAACAAATGTGGTATCTCCGTATACTTTATAGAAATAGAGAGTTCCTGCATAGGGTCTGTAGGCATCAAAAACCTTAATTCCCAGCCCCTCCTGTGCAAGTATCTGCTGAACCTTAAGCAGAGAATCAGCAGCATCTCTTCTTAACCATGCTTTTGGAGCGGTGTAGATCTTCTTGCCGGTAAAGTTATTCTCTGTGGCATAACGTATATCCAAAACTACTCCCGGAATATACTTTTCAAGATCTACCAACAGATTGCTGCTATCTGCCTCAACAGATTTTGAGTACTCTTCCAGGGTGTTTATGATTTCCAGCCCATAAGGGTTTTTGGGATCGACTTTTATTTGCCCCTTACATCCGGACAAACTCAAAGCCATAAAGGCAATGAGAAGAGCTGTTATTGTTCTCCTGTTAAATTCTCTAAGATTCATAAGGCAGATGTTTTTTACTCTGTAATTTGTAAAATATTGATTAGATGCGCACTCAACTATTAAAGGTTGCTACTGAAGTGGAGAAACCACCTCAATCAGTTCAGGAAGGTCCATGCCGATAGCTTTAAGGTGCTCTACCGTAGGAATTCCGTTCTTATTCCAGCCCCTTCTGTGGTAAACAGCATCCAAAAGCTTCTCATATCTATCTTCGCGATACTCTCTGTGCTTTGCCATCTTCTGCTCAAGAGTCATCTGGGCAGGGTCGAGTCCCATAAGATCGTTAAGTTGTTTATCATACCTCTCCTGACGGCTAAGATACTCCTCCTCAGTTACCGGCCCTGCTGCCCTATATGGCTGCTTATCATACTCTCTGGTGCCAAATCCAAGGCGGATGTTGAAGATTTTCTGGAAGTTATATACTCTCTCCGACATTTTGATCATCTCCTCCTTGTCAAATTCCCGGCCTGTAACTGCTTTGAATACTGTTACATAGTTATCTACATGTTCGGGAACCTTGTTAGGTTCCGGTTGCTCTGCATTATCTGCGGGCTCCACATCGTTCCAGCATAGTTTGCAAAATCCGGCCAGACCAAACCATGTCCGGAAATATGGGAAGTAGTGAAGCGCCTCGGCTTTATTCTCGAAAGTAGGTATCATGTTGTTTACCATATCCATAAAGATAAGCCACGCTTCGTCGTGCTGAGGACCTTTGTTGGTCATTGCATATCCACCCTGCTGAGCAAGAGACTCTTTTGATAGGTACATAGAGTACTCAAGACCCTTATTCTCCATTGCGATGTCGGTTATAAACCGGGCATCACCCCAACCCCTCTCAATAAACATCTCTTTGAGTTTTTTTACGCCAAGACCTGCTGTAACGCCGAATCCCTCTCCGCGGGCCATCTGGTGCAGCAGCTCAAGTGATGCATCTGCATTACCCCACGATAGATCTACCCCGCCTGTTCTCTCTGCGTTTAGTATTCCGTTATCCCAGCACTCCATAAGGAATCCTACAATATTACCCCAGGTAATGGTGCATACTCCGTATGTGTCGCAGTAGAAGTTCTGCTCTATTATGGCAAT
>JAUYTB010000204.1 GCA_030695305.1 Bacteroidales bacterium | reverse complement strand
GCCACAGAAAGATCTCGAAATATTTGTACCCTGCATAGCTTTTACTTTATACATTAGCTAACGCACATCTGCAGGAAAAGGATTCATTCTTAACGCGTTAAGGCCTCTTTCTAGCATATGTGTCTGGATGCCGGCCTTATTAAAAGGGGCTGTCCACTCACGTACCGCTTTATTGGGATTCTCTCCGAAAAGAAGATTAACCTGCTCAAATGCACCACCGTTTGTCTCTACACGGTCAAAACAACCCATGTCAATTATAACGGGAGCAATCTCTTTCAACTGGTGAACCATTGGGACATATTTACCCGATGATTGCCACATATCTCTGTAAACCAGAGAGAATTTAATTTCGCGAGCCATAATTATCAATTGTATTAGTTTATAACAGTGTTCGTAAACGAAGCGTCAAAGTTAGGTATTTTCATACAATAAACAGCAATAACCATTCCGTTCGCCATCGAATTGAGATTAAAAATCAAACGAGATAGATAATAATTGTTGGAATTAGAAAAAATGTTGTATTTTTGCAGTCCGATTATTCGGAAACATGGTGGTCGTAGCTCAGTCGGTTAGAGCGCTAGTTTGTGGCACTAGAGGTCGTGGGTTCGAACCCCATCTTCCACCCAAAGAAAAAACAAGAAAGCTGTGCAACGCACAGCTTTTTTTATTACTCACCAGATGCGGCAAATTCATTTGCCAGCAACAGGTGAGTAATAAAAAAGGGCAACGCCCTTCTTGTTTTTTCTTTGGAGGCCCCCCCGCAGGGCTCGCCGAGCGCAGCGAGGCAGAGATGGGCTTTGCCAGAGTTTGATGTGACTCAATAATATTTAGATACTTTCAAACGTCAATTTTCCAATATTGGAAAACTGCGATTCATATGCATCTAATTTACTGACATATACCTCAAACTCTGGCAAAGCCCGAGCCATTCTTCCTGCGGGCTGCAAATAACCCCTCAACATGCAAGTAAAGCTCTCCTGCTCTGAGAGTCGATCCACAAAAGTATACAAGGTCCACAACCCTTGCCAAGGTCTACTTCTACAACCTTGTGGTTGTTCCGTTGCCTTGGTAAGCCGGGGCAAAGAGCGACTTAATCACTGGAATTCCGGTGGAGAAGCTTCCACGGTTGTTCACTATAAATCTCTCTCTTATTATGTGTTGACCCTCTGCTAACAGGTTAAAATAGTAGTTTAACGACGATCTTCTCACCTCCCGGTAATAAAATCCTCTATAGCCGGATCTCTCCTCTATTGGTACAAATGAGGCAGGAGTATCAGAGATTAAGCTCACATAAGATCTGTTCTCAGAATTTTGAATTAGAGAGACCACCTCAATAATATCTCCGGGATTGACCTTAACACCCTCTTTTATCTCTTCAAGGCCCTCTTGGCCATTTTTTACTACTACTCTGTAAAATGAGCTCTCCACAGACAATCCGTTGGCAAAACTCTTTATATCAATATCTCTCTTGATATAGTTGTGCTGAATATAGAGAAATTCAGGATCGTTACTCCTTTTATTTACAGTAACAATACCTCTCTTATTATCAACCCTATATTTGGTAACAAATTTTGACCTCTCAACCGGAGCAGCGCCGGGAGAACCACTTGCCCTCATTAATGCAGTTACTGCATCGGTCAAATATAGACCACTTCCCCAATACTGATTCTCTTTCTGGAGCAGAATCCATCTGGCAATCCCAGAGACCATCTCCTTATCTCCAAAATCTGCAAACAGATTAAGCAGAAACGAGTGTGATGAGATCTCATTGCTCACCATCCCCCTAAAAGGCAAAACAGCATTTGGAAAATAGTATCCTGTAGTACTGTTTTTAATGGCATACTCCCTTATCGATTTTAAATATTTGGAAACTGCCTCATCTCTCCCATATACACTAAGTGCAGAGGCAATATATGCATTCTCCATTACAGCTCCTCTTACTCTCTCCTTTTCGAAGTCATTAAGAGAGGTTGTAATAGCATCTTTCAATGATGCAGACATTTCAAACTGAGGGTATAGAGATCTGACTCTTATGTAAATAGCGAACAGCAGAGGTGTACTTGCCGTTGGATACTTCTCTTTTCTCTCAATATGAAGTTTATGCTGATATAAAAAATGGGTATCTATTGTCTCTATGTTTTTGAGAAGTAATCTCTTCTCCTGATCATTGTATGTAAATCCGGCAATCTTTTGAATCTCATTAATCTTCTCCAAAAAAAGATAGGAGAGGTAATAGATCCCATTCATCCCCGGAAACCAGCAATAGAAACCATAGTTGTCTGTCAGATTTTCGAACTGAGTAAAAGCCATCTCCCGGAAAGTCTCATATCCCGGATCTTTAAAATATCCCTTAGCATACAGAGCACTCAATAACGAGAATAGATCTTTAGACTCCGGATTTTTCATCATCTCAAGCTCTTTTGATAAGATATCAACAGGCGAGGAGACCCTTAACTCTACGACCTTTAAATCAATGCTTTGCGGGTCGACTACAGGGTTAATGCTAAATTTGTAATTACCGGCTTTTTCCAAAGGATGAACCTTAGCTGTAGCAATATCTCTCCAGGCAGGTACAACTTTAATAATATGCTCCTCTCCATCGGAATATTTATCGGAAATAAGCATGATTCTCAACTTAAGAGAGTCCGGAACAGTTGACCCGGGTCTGCTTTTTTGAGGAACAAATATTTTCCACTCAATTTTTTTCTGATCTCCGGGCTCAAGGGTAATTACATACGAGCCAATCTTTCTCTCACCCATGTCACCGGTATATGCTTCGCAAGTTGTCTTTAAAGCCTCTTTACTCAGGTTTATAGCGATACTCTCAATAATTAATGTATCTCCTTCCCTAATAAACTTAGGGAGATTTGACTGAATCATTAAATCTTTATTTACAATAAACTCCTCCCGGAGAGAGCCGTTTTTAAGCTCTTTATCGTGAGCCATTAAAAGGAGGTTGAATGTAGATAGCAGGTGAGATGTATTAAACTCAATTTTTACATTGCCCGATTTATCCGGATATAGATGAGGCTTAAAAGCAAGTCTCTCATTGAAATTCCTTCTAAGATCCACTCTCGCTTTATTGCTCTCAATATCAGCATTATATCTCATAACTGTATTCTCATTAAGAGAAGACGGAGTGTTTGAAACAGCGAATGCTAACTCATTATCAAGCATATTAGAAGTGCCGATAAAGAAACCACTATTGCCTCGAAAGCTCGCTGAATTCTGTATGTACCATTCTGGATATCTGATTCTTTTATATGCTAATAAATAAAAGCTATTCTGGCCCCATTTATCGTTGGCTTTATCATATATAGAGACCATAAGTTCGGCAGAGGTAACCGGGTTGTTATTATGATCCCTCAGTTTTACTGTTATAGTCTCATTTGCGGAAGGTAAATAACTCTTTTTTAGATTGCTAACATGAAGTTGTAAAGGCTTAATCTCATTAGAAAAGATTGTATATTTTTGGGTATCCGAGTAGGTTTTGCCTTTTAGAATTGAGTTAACCGATAGATATACCTCTTTAGAATTGGTTTCCGGAATATCATAGCAGAAGTATCTCATCCCCTTTTCAATCACTAACGGTCTGCTGTATATCACAGATTCAGTGTCAATTATCTCCATTTGGGAGTAGAGTCTCTCTGCTTTTGTTCCCAAGATAAATTGAATCTTATTGGAACTATCCTTATCGCTGAATGGATAGAAGAGATAATCTGAATCATCAGGCACCACTGTGTCGTTCAGGTGAAAAAGGGTAAAGATAAATGAGTCTCTTATAACCTCACCTCTGTTTCCATAGATGGCAGAGTTAAAGCTGTATCGTCCACTTTTAACATTAGAGAAATCGGGTATAATCTCCTCCCACGTCTTTATCTCGCCCGATAGTTTTATCTCTGGCTCCTCTTTATTGGTAGAGACTATCTTATAATCTCCATTTAGATAGATTTTCTCACGTGAGTTGTTGTGAGCATCAACTCTAAAAGAGTGATTTTGTTGTGCACATATTATTCTCTCTGCATTTGTGTTGATATTGAAGGGCTCTTCACCTACAACTATCGTTTTTGTATGAATCAGGGATTCCGAACTTAGAGAGGATCCAGTTATCTGAATTTCGTATACAGCCTTTCGTGTGTTATATCTGTTGTAAAAAGGGTCTAGGGTAAAGAAAAGAGGTATTTGGAAGTTCCCCATAGAGTCGCTAATTGTCTCCGATTTTGTGACCGATCCAAAATAGACATTTCTCCAATTCTGATCTACATGCACTCCAACTCCGATCGTATAAGAGATTTTCACATTACTCATAGGAAATCCGGAATAGGAATTTATATTGCCGTAAATTATTACACTATCTCCAAATTTATATTCACCCTCAAGATCTTGGGTAGTGATATAATAAGAGTCTCTTTTATAATCTTCAACACGGAAAGAGTGTCGTCCCATGAGTATGTTGGAAGTATCAGATCCGTCAATAAAATATTTGCCGTTCCCACCACTTTGTGCAAGATAGAAAAAGCCGGATGCAGAACCAAAGTCGTTTGTGGTTAGCTCTTTTGATTCTACAGTCTCACCTTTTTCGTTCATAAGAGTTACTCTTATTTTATTATTGCTATTTACTCTTAATTTATTAGGATCATTATTATAAGAGATAGTTTTAAAAAAGAGAGTGTCTCCCGGTTTGTATAGCTTTCTATCACTGAATATTTCAATGTAATTTTCCGGTTGTTTGACTTCCCGATACATAAAATAATAGGAGTATAAATTGGAGTAAGGCCCATATTCGCCTGTTTTATAAAAGAGAGCTCTCTTGGTATTTATATCATTTCTTATATCAACCGGAGTAAACCCGTTTAAGATAAGATCATACCTTTTCAAAACTTTAATAGAGTCAGGGGAAAAAGCCAACCAATTATTAACCTCTTCGGCAATGGTAATACTCCCATTTTCCAATGGCTTACCACTCTCAAAGTCTGCCAGATAAAACGAAAAGTTGTTATTTATAAGACGATGTAAAGCAGCACTTTTAGAGATAAAAACCCTGGAGATATAGCTCAACTTGCCATCTTCACCGTCAATTTTTATGATATAGATACCTTCATCCGGGAGTAACAATGGATAATAGTCTGTATTATAGACTGCAAAACGTTTGTTGTTGAGATTAAGTCCGGCTTTTAAAATTAGAGTTGCATCTCTATTCAAAGTTGAGTCGAGCTCTTTTTCTCTCCTAACGAAATTTGCAGCAGCAAGAGGGGAGGAGAGATTCCCTATTTTGTATATAGAGATATCTCCACGGCTTATGTTTCTATGTAAAATTTTTAGATTAAAACTCTTTCCCGGATAGAGCTGGTTAGGATGTATCGTATAGATAGATTTGCTGAGGATTCTCTCCTGAAGTGAAACCAACTCCGGTATCCCTAAGCCGTTGGAGTGTTTTTTTATCCAGTAATCACAATACCCATAAAGCTCTCTATACTTGAAAGAGATAGAATCAGATACATTGCTCCCATCACTTCTGTTATCTGCAGATAATCTTTTCTCTGTTATTTTTGCCAACTCATTAACAAAGAGTGTTACATTCCTATAATTCTTATTTTTTTCGATCAATATTTGATACTCCTGTTCCCGTTTCTCCTCTGTTAGTTCACTCCCGGTATAAGGGGAGGTGCTTCGGTATTGGAAAAGCTTTGAAATCAAGTAATTGTTTATATTGCTCTTTTGAAAAAACAGTAGTTCGTTAAAAAGGTAGTCTCTCAGACCATTAAATTTATTGAATTTTTCAATGTTTAACAGATTCTTTGAGTGAAACTGAGAGTACTCTATATAGTCTCCTTCGTGTAACGATAACAGAATATTGATAAGGGTATATTCGTAAACAGAGAGATTAGTGTATTTATTCATAAATGGTTGGCTGCCAATCAAACAGAACCAGTTACTCCTCTCTTCTCTTTTTAGCTCTTCTATTAACGGAAGAATCTTCTCAATAAATATTAGTTTATTATCTGACACACTCTCACTGTTTTCGAAAAGGGAGTAGTTTTGATAGGATTTAAGATGTTGCAAGAGAGAGCTTATATAGATTGCACGAGCGACTGGCTCTTTAAAATCATCTGTTTTTTGGATAAACTCCTTTATTATAGGCCCTCTCTCCTTCCAGTTGCTTCTTTCGGTATTTTTTATGATAGCATCGGCAGATAAGACCATATATTGGTAACTATCTGTCTCATTGGCTAAATTGTATAATTTTTTTGCCTGAGTTATTGCAGTTGCAGGCATATTATCTGCCCATGCTCTCACTACACTTTGCCACAATTCATTAATTTCTTTTATCCTATTATCTCTGCTTTGTGATAGAACGGTAAATGAGGATAGGGTAAAAACCATAACTGCAAGGGAGAGAGTAATGATTTTAAAGTGATTTTTTGATTGCATATATTGCTATATTTTAGAGCGTTAATATACAAACATTTTAAAAGATTACAAAAAAAGTTGTAATATTTGTATTATTTAATACTTTTGCAAATCATAAGCCAAACAAGATTGAGTACAATGATATCGCACAACGCAACCTTTTTTTATTATTATTACTTCTTTTATAGCAAAGGGGGCGGATGCGTTATTGTATAATATGTAAATCATAGATTAATAATGTGGAGGCCCCGAATTTCGGGGCCTTTTTTTTAAATATAGGCCAAATGGAATTATCAACCGAAACTTTACCCCTTATAAGCACGTCGTCAAGAACGGATGCTGTACAAGAGTATTACTTCTCAAAAAAATTAAGGGAGATTGAGCAGATGCGATCTGCGGGCGCAGATATTATAAATCTGGGAATAGGTAGCCCGGACCTTCCCCCATCTGCAGAGAGTGTTTTCACACTTACAAAAGGTGCTGCCAACCCCAAAAACCATGGTTACCAGAGTTATCAGGGAGTAATGGAGCTAAGGGTCGCTTTTGCTCAATGGTATAGAAGATATTTTATGGTCGATTTGAATCCGGATTCGGAGATATTACCCCTCATTGGGTCAAAGGAGGGGATAATGCATATAAGTATGACATTTATTAATCCTGGAGATGAGGTGCTTGTGCCCAATCCGGGATATCCAACCTACTCATCTGCTACAAAATTATCTGGAGGTGTGGTAAGAAACTACTCTCTTACAAGAGAGAATTGTTGGTTTCCAGATATAGAAGAGCTGGAAAAGAGCGACCTGAGCAGAGTTAAAATTATGTGGATTAACTATCCGCATATGCCTACAGGGCAGAGAGCTAACAAAATATTGTTTGAAAAGCTTATCTCATTTGCTCGTAAACACTCAATTCTGCTTTGTAACGATAATCCTTACAGTTTCATTCTTAATAATGATTACCTGAGTATCCTCTCAATTGATGGTGCAAAAGAGATAGCACTGGAGCTAAACTCTCTGAGTAAGTCACACAATATGCCGGGCTGGAGAATCGGGATGATTGCGGGACATAGTGCATATATTAAGGATATTATAAAGATCAAAAGTAATATGGACTCAGGAATGTTCAAGCCACTTCAGCTGGCGGCGGTATCTGCGCTTAACAGTGGAGATGAGTGGTATGAATCGCTTAACAGGGTTTATGAAAAAAGAGCAATTATTGCAGGAAGGATTATGGATCAGCTAGATTGCAGGTACGACAAGAGGCAGTGCGGCCTCTTCTTGTGGGGAGAGATTCCGGAGTATTACCAAAAAGCACAGCTGCTCACAGAGGATCTGCTTAATCTCGCCCATGTTTTTATTACACCGGGATCTATTTTTGGGAGCAATGGAGAGAGATATATTCGTATTTCGCTTTGTGCAACCGAAGAGATTCTTGAGAGAGCGCTTGAGAGGATATCTCTATCCCAGAGTGTAAAAAAAGTTATCTAATAATTTAATAAAAAGCATATTAAAAATGAATGTTGCCATAATTGGTCCGGGATTAATAGGGGGGTCGTTTGCTCTTGATCTTAAGGAGGCCGGGTTAGTACAAAAAATTACCGGGGTGGATAGTAAACCGGCTCACATTTCAAGAGCTTTACAATTGGGTCTTATAGATGAGGGGGCCTCTCTGGAAGATGCTGTAGAGTGTTCTGATTTAATAGTTCTCTCTGTTCCGGTAGATATAATTAAGTCACTTCTTCCAAGGGTTTTGGATATGGTTAAAGGAAGCAATAAGATAGTTGCAGATATGGGCTCTACCAAGTTGTCAATAGCAAAGCAGGTGGAGAGTCATCCTTCCAGAGGGCGCTATGTAGCACTTCACCCGATTGCCGGTACCGAGTTCTCTGGTCCGGATGCTGCTCTTAAAGGGCTCTTTATGAGTAAAAATGTAATTATATGTGATAAACAACTCTCAGACAGGGATGCCCTGGAATCTGTCACCACTATTCTCGCTGCTACCGGGATGAAGATCTCCTATATGGATTCGTCAAGTCACGATTTGCATGTGGCTTATGTGTCACATATTTCACATATTACATCTTTTTCGCTGGCATTGAGCGTACTAGAAAAGGAGAAGAGTGAAGAGAGTATTCTCACTCTTGCTGCCAGTGGTTTTGAATCTACGGTAAGATTGGCAAAAAGTAATGCAAATACATGGGCATCAATATTTTTACAAAACCCTAAATACATTACAGAGGTGTTGGACTCTTATCTGGAGAAGATGACCCTTTTTAAAAAGTATATAAATGCCGGGGATAGCAACTCATTGATTGAGTTGATGAATAAAGCAAACGAGATTGAAAAGATATTAAAAAAATAGACTTAAAACGATATGAAAGAGAAACTTAAGATCAAAGGGGTAAAAGAGTGGGCTCTCTATAAAGGGCGTCCACTAACTATCTGCGGCCCTTGCAGTGCAGAGAGCGAAGAGCAGGTTATGGAGACGGCCAGGCAGTTAGCCAATCTAAAAAGAGTGGATATATTTCGCGCCGGAATATGGAAACCCCGCACACGTCCAAACGCTTTTGAGGGTGTGGGCAGAGAGGGGTTGAAGTGGCTTAGAGATGTAAAAAGGGAGACAGGTCTCCCTACTGCTACCGAGGTTGCAAATTCGGGCCATGTAAATGATGCTCTCAAATTTGGAGTAGATGTGCTTTGGATTGGAGCCAGAACATCTGCGAACCCTTTTGCTATGCAGGAGATTGCAGATGCATTGAGTGGGGTTGAGGTTACAGTTCTTGTAAAGAATCCGGTTAATCCGGAGCTCAATTTATGGATAGGAGCTATTGAGAGGATTGCCAGGGCCGGAGTTACTCAGATAGGGGCAATACACAGAGGAATATCTACTTACGAACACACAATCTATAGGAATCAACCTAAATGGCTGTTGCCAATAGAGTTAAAAAGGGCAATTCCCGACATTCCATTAATTTGCGACCCAAGCCATATCGCAGGGGCAAGAAAATATCTGCTTGAGATATCACAGAAGGCGATGGACTTAAACTACGACGGCCTTATGATTGAGTCACATAATAACCCGGATGTTGCCCTTAGCGATAAGGAGCAGCAGGTGACCCCTGCTGAGCTATTGCAGCTCCTTGATAAATTGGTGCTTCGTGAACAGGATTCTGATAACTCGGCATTCCTGGATGTGTTGGGTGAACTAAGGTCTCAGATTGATCTTTTTGACGACCAGCTTCTAGAGCTTTTGGAGCAGAGAATGTATGTTGCCGAAACAATCGGGAAATACAAGAAAGAGAATAACATTACAATACTTCAAAGCTCCAGATGGGAGGAGATAATCACAAAAGCTGTAAGAAAAGGGGAGTCAAAAGGGTTAAGTGAAGATTTTATAAATCAGATGTTTAAGGCGGTACACCAGGAGTCAATCAACCATCAGAACCGAATAATGAATTCTTGAGCCATACTTTATAATAACATAGTAATCAATATATTAAGTAGCCCAAAAGTCCCGAAGCCAGAATAATTTTTATCGGGTTCTGTTTTCCCCAAAATGAGAATATAAAAGCGCCTGAGAAAATTGCCCAGCTCTTCCAGTCTACAAAGTTGTCCGGTGTTACAAGAAGTATTGCAGCCGATGCTATCAGTCCTAAAATAACCGGTTTAACTCCTTTAAGTATAGCCTCAAACCATCGGTTGTTTTTAAATTGTTTGTAAAGGAAAGCTATGAGTAGAATGATTATAAATGATGGAAGACAAACCGCAAAGGTGGCTAATGCCGATCCCCATACGTTTCCGCTTACAGTGTAACCGATGTATGTGGCACTATTTATCCCAATGGGGCCGGGAGTCATTTGCGAAAGGGCAATAATATCTGTAAAGGTTGCCGGATCTATCCATTTGTGATTTACAACAACTTCATTCTGAATTAATGAAATCATGGCATATCCGCCTCCAAACGTAAAGAGTCCTATTTTGAAAAAAGTGATAAAGAGCTGAAGATAAACCATAATTGGAGATATTTATTGTTTTTTGTTGTTACTACTCTTTACAGATAGAAAATGGTAAAACAACCCTAAAATGGCACTTGAAAGAATAAGCCAAATAGGGGATATTCCCATAAAAGCAATCAATGCTATGGAGAGAACAGGGATAATGGCGGTATATCTGTTGAGTGATGCAGATTTTGAAAGGGTAAGAAAAGGTACGGCTATAAGCGCTACAACAGCAGGACGAATGCCTGTAAATACTCTGTTTACAATATCGTTATCCTTATAGTTTTGAAAGAACATAGCTATCACAAGTATCATTACAAAAGAGGGGAGAGCGGTTCCGAGCGATGCTGCTATGCTTCCTTTAACCCCTTTAAGTCTCTCTCCAACAAAAATGGAGAGATTTATTGCCATAATTCCCGGAGCACTTTGTGAAATTGCAAGAAACTCTATGAATTCATCATCTTTCAGCCACCCTTTTCTCTCTACGACCTCTTTTTGAATAAGAGGAATCATGGCATATCCACCGCCAATTGTAAAAGCTCCAATTTTGGCGAAAGAGGTAAATATCTCAACATAAATCTTCATAATGCAAAATTAAGCTAAAATAGAGTATTGTCATACTTAATTGAATATCACATTAAAGCAAAGATAATCAATAGAGTAATGTTTTTAGGCATTTTTTTTTGAAATTATTTTATAATTCTTTTGGTTCATTAAAAAAAGTCACATATCTTTGCAGCCCGTTTCGAAAAAGAAACGCTGAATAGAAAGTTCTTTGATAGCATAGAAATAAGAGTAACAAGGTAGAGGTTTTTGTAAAAAATAAAACTTCGTCAATACTTAATAAAAGTTTATACAGGTCAGGAAAAGCGCAACATTTTAAAATTTTTACAATGAAGAGTTTGATCCTGGCTCAGGATGAACGCTAGCGGCAGGCTTAACACATGCAAGTCGAGGGGCAGCACGGGTAGCAATACTTGGTGGCGACCGGC
>JAUYTB010000196.1 GCA_030695305.1 Bacteroidales bacterium | reverse complement strand
ATCCTGATGATTCTCTGTTAGGATTAACATCATCTCCCATTCTTGCAGCTGCAATTACCCCCTTTTTATGATAAAGACCGGGTACAATCTCTGCCGGAATATTATATCCGGGACCCCCGTTTCCGTATAACTCTCCCTTTTTTCGGGCTTTAGACTCAGGGTCCCCGCACTGAATCATAAAATTATCTATAACCCGATGGAAGATTATCCCATTGTAAAAGCCGTTTTTGGCAAGTTTAACAAAGTTATCTCTATGTAAAGGAGTCTCGTTATAGAGCTTAATAACCAACTCTCCATAACTGGTTTTTAATGTTGCATAGTAGTGAGTGGCTCTTTTACCATAAGAATTAACGGATGTAAGTGTCATAATAATCAAGAGAATCAATAATGGAATTCTCCTTCTTAAAGGGTTTCTTAAATATATAGTCTCCCTGGTCCTTCTCATAATGTTAAGGTTTAGAATTAATATAATACTCAACAAATTTATAATAAAATAGCCGACAATTTATAATGCCGGCTATTAATTTTATCTACTCTTCTTATATTGTATTACAATTGCGGACCAGAAGCTATAAGTGCTTTGGCATTATCATTATCGCAATACTGTTCAAAGTTATTGAGATATTTCTGAGCAAGCTTTATAGCTCTCTCTTCCCATACAGATTCGTCGCTGTATGTTTTGCGAGGATCCAGTATTTCGCTTGGAACACCATTAAGCTTATCCGGAACAGTAAGGTTAAGTATTGGAATATGGTGTCTATCTGCATTTTCTATTGAGCCGTCAAGAATAGAGTCAATAATAGCTCTGGTGTCTTTAAGTGATATTCTTTTTCCCGTTCCGTTCCATCCGGTATTAACCAGATATGCCTTACCTCCATGCTCTTCCATCTTTTTTGAAAGTTGGCCGGCATATACAGTCGGATGAAGAGAGAGAAATGCCTCACCAAATGCAGGAGAAAAAGATGGGACAGGCTCTGTTATACCTCTCTCTGTTCCTGCAAGTTTAGATGTATAACCACAGAGAAAATGATACTGTGCCTGATTTTTATCAAGAATAGAAACCGGAGGTAAAACACCATAAGCATCGGCAGAGAGATAGATTATCTTCTTTGCATGGCCTGCTTTTGATGGAAGAACAATTTTATTAATATGATATATAGGATAAGATACCCTTGTATTTTCGGTAATTGAAGAGTCGTTAAAATCTACAGATCCATCTTCATTAACCGTTACATTCTCCAACAGAGCATCTCTTCTTATTGCCCTCCAAATATCCGGTTCGCTAGCCTCACTCAGATTGATTGTCTTGGCATAACAGCCACCTTCGTGATTGAATACACCATCGTCATCCCACCCATGTTCGTCATCACCAATTAGATATCTCTTAGGATCGGCTGAAAGGGTTGTCTTTCCGGTACCGGAGAGACCAAAGAATACTGCAACATCTCCATCTTTACCTACATTAGCCGAGCAGTGCATTGAAGCAACTCCTTTGAGGGGAAGATAATAATTCATCATAGAGAAGATTCCTTTTTTCATCTCCCCGCCATACCAGCTTCCGCCAATAATTTGGATTCTCTCACTAAGATTGAAAAGCACAAATACCTCTGAATTAAGTTTATGCTCTCTCCATTTTGGATTGGTAACTTTGGATCCATTAATAGAAACAAAATCCGGTTCGCCATAATTATCCAGTTCAAATTTAGATGGACGGATAAACATATTTGTTACAAAGTGTGCCTGCCAGGCAACCTCCATAATAAATCTTACTTTCATTCTTGTCGCTTCATTCGTGCCGCAGTATGTATCCA
Organism: Bacteroidales bacterium; assembly: GCA_030695305.1. GTDB lineage: Bacteria > Bacteroidota > Bacteroidia > Bacteroidales > UBA932 > Bact-08. Next base: position 11,165 of record JAUYTB010000196.1, on the reverse strand, counting down.
CAACATAGATGCAATCTTTATTTGAGAGCTGATTCTGAACTAGTTTCATACAATCATCCCATACTTCAATAGCAATAGGTTTATTGATATTACCATCCCACCAGATAGTGCCCTCTGTTGTAGGATCTTTAAGAATATAACGATCTTTTGGAGATCGGCCGGTAAAGACTCCTGTCTTGACTGCTACTGCTCCGGAATCTGTTAAGAGGCCTCTCTCATAACCCTCATTTTTCTCTGACATTTCTGCTTTGAAAAGCTTTTCATAGGAGGGGTTATGCACAACCTCTCCCACGTTGTGAATACCATACCTGGATAAATCTACGACTGACATAAAGTAATAATTAAGTAATATACTAATTCCTGATTTTAAAGTACTAATACGAATATAGTGAAAATTTCTTACTATAATGCTTTGATTATTTATTATTTTTGTATTAAATGTAACTTTATGAAAACTCCCCTTGAAGTTTTAAAAAAATACTGGTCTTATGACGAGTTCAGACCTTTACAGGAGGAGATAATTAATGCTGTTCTTGAGAAGAGAGATACACTTGCTCTTTTACCAACCGGAGGGGGCAAATCTATCTGTTTTCAGGTCCCTGCACTTATGATGGATGGGATTTGTGTTGTTGTATCTCCTTTGATTGCACTTATGAAAGATCAGACAGAGAATTTGCAATCGAGGGGTATAAAAGCTCTTGCAGTTCATTCTGGTATGACATACAGGGAGATAGACTCTGCTTTAGATAATGCAGTTTTTGGCAATTATAAGTTTCTCTATATCTCACCAGAGAGATTAAAGACAGATATCTTTAAGGCACGTGCTTCAAAAATGAATATCTCCTTTATTGTTGTGGATGAGGCGCATTGTATATCTCAATGGGGTTATGATTTTAGACCGGAATATCTGTTAATAAAGAGTATTACAGAGATTACCGGGCCATTGACATTTCTTGCCTTAACAGCAACAGCAACTCCGCAGGTTGCATCAGATATTATGGATAAGCTCTCTTTTAGCACACCTAACATTATAAAAGGGGGCTATGAGAGAGATAATCTCTCATACGTTGTAAGACAGAGTGAAGACAAAAGCGGTGAGCTGCTTAAAATTGTAAAATCTGTAAAGGGATCGGGGATTGTATATGTAAGAGAGAGAAAGCGTACAGTTGAAATTTCAGATTTTTTAAAATCACAGGGTTTTTCGGCTGACGCCTATCATGCCGGTCTCTCAGCTAAATTAAGAGCGTTGCGTCAGGACGACTGGAGAAGGGGTGATACGGATATAATCGTCTCTACCAATGCATTTGGTATGGGAATAGATAAAGGTAATGTCAGATTTGTCTGTCATTTTGATATGCCGGAATCGGTAGAGGCCTATTTTCAAGAGGCCGGCAGGGCAGGAAGAGATGGATTAAAATCTTATGCGGTTATGCTTTGGAATAGTAATGACGTGAAGAGATTGCGTCAGATTGTAAGTGTTACTTTCCCTGAGCTTGATTATATAAAGGATATTTACCAAAAGATCTACAAGTTTTTTGATTACTCCTTTGGAGGCGGAAAGGGGGATGCTGTAAGGTTCTCTCTTACAGATTTTTGTACAAAATATAAACTTCACGCATCCAGTGCATATTATGCTATTAAATATCTTGAGGGAGAAGGTTATCTGAAACTCACCGAAGAGCTGGATAACCCGTCCAGAATAATGTTTACCGTAAACAGGGACGAACTATACTCTGTTCAATTAAAGAACGAATCTCTTGACTCTTTTATAAAATCACTTCTTAGAATCTATGAAGGGCTGTTTGGAGGATATATTTCAATTGATGAAGAGTATATTGCACGCATAACAAGAAACAGCAAGGCAGCAATTGTTGCTATGCTTATAAGGTTATCCAATATGGGAGTAATCAGTTTTATCCCCGGTGCAAAATCTCCATTAATGGTGTTTTTGGAAGAGAGGTTGGAGGAGAAGGGGCTCTATATTTCGGAAAAAAGATACTTAGAGAGAAAGAGCTCGTTTATTTCAAGAACAGAGTCGGTAATATCTTATGCAAAAGAGCAAAAACTATGCAGATCAAGATATCTGCTTGAATACTTCGGACAGAGTGAATCTTATAATTGTGGAAATTGCGATGTTTGCATATCTGCTAAAAGGGTTGGTAACAGTGCAGATTATGAACAGGAGATTGAGAGAAGACTACTAGAAATTTTAATAGAGTCGCCAAGAACTCTTGAAGAGATTGCTATTTTGATTCGTGACGAAAGCAGATGTTACATTGAGATTCTAAGGGAGCTTGCAGACAGGGGAGGGGTGAGGGTAAACGGAGATAAGATCTCTATTGTGATGAAGAGAATTAAGAGACAATCTAAGAGAAAGAGAGAATAAACTCTTTTAGGGAGTCTCCAAGCTTCTGTACAGGCAAACCCACAACATTGTAGTATGAGCCTTCAATTCTTCTTATTGCTGTGTAGCCTATCCACTCTTGCACTCCATAAGCTCCGGCTTTGTCAAAGGGTGCAAAATTATCAATATAATAATTTATCTCTTCGTTACAGATTTCGCGAAAGAACACAATAGTTGATGAACTGAAACTTAAGATTTTTTTTGGATTTCTAATAGTTACACCCGTGACTACTGTATGACTCTTTCCAGATAGATCTCTAAGCATTGAGAAGGCCTCGTCTCTGTCGGCAGGTTTCCCCAGGACTCTCTTATTACATATCACAAGGGTGTCGGCTGTTATAAGAATCTCTTTTTCTGTAAGTTCTCTTTTAAAAGCATTTGATTTTCTGAGGGAGAGCATCTGTGGAATCTCTTCCGGGATATGATGAGGATGAAACTCTTCTGAGATCTCTCCGCTACACTCTACAGAAAAATTTATACCAAGTGCTTCAATCAGCTCCTTTCGTCTTGGAGATAATGAGGCAAGGATTATTCTGTAATCTTTTGTCAGTTCATTTAATAACATAAAGTAGTATTATCCAGAGTAAGCACCGGAGGCAGAGTACCATTTACCCTGGATTTTGAGAGTCTGTTCTATAACATCTCTTACACATCCTCTTCCTCCCGGGTATAGTGATATATATTCACAAATATCTTTAATTTCGTTAACAGCATCAGAGGGACAGGTTGCCAAACCGCAGCATTTTAGTATCTCTGCATCAGGGATATCATCTCCCATAAAAAGAACATCGGACGGATCAAGGTTGTTCTTATTACAAAAATCAAGAAAATCAGGAATTTTATTCAAAGATTTTAAGTAAATATCTTTAACTCCTACTAAAGAGAATCTCTTGGTAATACTTTCAGAAGCACCACCGGTAATAATTGCAACAGGATATCCGGAAAGAACAGCCATTCGTACAGCATATCCATCCTTGGCATTATGACTTCGGAGAAGGTCTCCCGTTTCGGTTGCCAGTACAGTTCCGTCCGTAAAGACTCCGTCAACGTCAAATGCGAATGCTTTTATCTTTGATAATTTTACTTTATAATTTGACATATTAAAATAGTTTGCGCTTTTGTGAAATGAACCCTGACAGCATCTCATATACCGCCTTGTGCTCCAATTTATCTTTTAGTAGCTCTCTGTGTTTTTCTACGGTATCCATATCACCTCTTATTGCCGGGCCGGTCTGTACCAGAGAGGGGTGCTCATAAAGAAAGGCTTTTCTGATACTCTCTATTGCCAATGGCATGAGAAACATCTGATTTGGTTTTGAGATGTCAAATGCAAGTCCAGTAAGGTAATTGATAAAATTACTTACATAAACTGCTGCAGTATGAAGCTTTAATCTCTCTTCAGATTCAGTTACTCTATATTCCGATTTAAGCCTGTAGCATATATCTTTTAAAAAGATCTCTGTCTTATCTCCTGAAAATTCAATAAAGAATGGTATAAGTGAGAAGTCTACCGGCTTAGTCTTGGATAGTGTCATTAGAGGGTATAGAACACCTGATTCCTGGAAACCATCCAGTAAAGAGAGAGGGCAGGCACCACTGCAGTGGATTATTGAAGGTTTGCTTTTTTTGAATTCGGGTGTTTTTATTATTAAACCGGCAACATCAGAAATAGATCTGTCAGTTACCGCAAGTATCACTATATCACTTTTTGCGAGCATTCCAAGGTTGAGAGTCGCTTTAACCAATTGTTGCTTTTTACTGTAAGAATTCTCGGGTTTATTAAGGATGTATGCTAATTTTGACGCCTCATCAATATCTCGTCCATAAATATAGTCGATTGTTATATCTGCAAGCCGAAAAGCCATTGTAAGTCTGTATGCAAGGTTTCCGTAACCTATAACTGATATCTTATATTTTGCTCTCTTCATATTAACTCCCTCCGGTGGAAAATTGTGCTAAACTCTCGTTATAGCTATCATTTACAGATTGTACGGCAAAGAAGAAATTATCTTTACTTATAGGAATAGTCGCGGATTCTCCCTTGACAAAGATTTTTCTTTGCCATACAGAGGAGTCGGTCTCTCTTATAAGAAGGAAGTAACCTGCAGGCTTCGCTCCGGATACAGGGGCTTTCCACTTTATTGTAGTGACGTTCCCGAGTGAAGATACATCTGTGTGTACACTTGTTGGCGGGTTTGGTGCCTTGGAGAGGTTTATAACTGTTGAGAGATTTACTGCACAATTTTTTCTTAGATATTCAAAATCAACGCCATCTGGCATATCTCCTAATTTGACCCCATTGTATATACCAACCTTTTGGTGTGTTCTGTTATAGTTTTCGTAGTATTCTGATATTCTGACAGCGGTGAAGCCTTGTCGGCTGAATGGTGTATGGTCTCCCCCTCTTCCAAATCTATCGTTTCTGTAGATAAGCTTAATAAAGAGATTATCTACATATCTCTCACCGGTCTCTTTTATATACCTGGCAAGCTGTCTTGACGGGCTGTCATTTTCTGAGGAGTTGAATACTCTTGCTTTAGATTCTCTGTCACTCTCTGTAAAGGGGATGTTTTCTGAAAATATCCTTAAAACAGTATTGTCTCTTATGTCAGTCTCACTTGAATGAGAGTTCCCAATCATATCATTATTTAAAACAGCAATCAGATTCCAGTTTTCACTCTTTGCAAGCTTTGCCATATGTGCAGCACCTAGTAATCCGTGCTCCTCCCCCGACAAAAAGATTACTTTAACTGTTGCAGGTAACCTCTCTGCCGAAAGAATTCGTGATATCTCCAGCAGAGCCGCGACTCCACTTCCATTATCATTGGCTCCGGGGGCAAAAGAGGTAGAGTCGCTATTGTCATCTACCCTGCTGTCGTAATGTGCAAGAAGAGCTATCACCTTATTATCCGGATCAGAACCCTTTATTGTTACTACTATATTTGAGAGAGTTATCTCTCTGCCAAGTCTGCTTCCCTCTCCACCGGCTCTGTAATCTACTCTCTCTAAGGAGACAAACTTCTCATAACCTTTACGAAATGACTCTACTCTCTCTTCCAGGTATTTTGCGGCTGCTCCGATTCCTGTATAGTTGTCATTCCGCTTGCTTAGGTTGTGTCTTGTTTTGAAGCGAAGCAAATCATCGATATAAACCCTCATACTGTCTGCTGATATTTTTGAAACAGCACTCTCTATCTGACTATCTTTGTATATGATACTTTGAGATTTGAGCTGCAAGGGGGAGAGGGTAATTAAAGCAATAATTATTGATTTGATTACCAGTTTATAGCTTTTGTGAAGATTATTCATTATTGTGCCTTTTAACTGTTAGTGAGTTTTATATATCTACTGAGTAGTCTCTTGTGTTTCCCCGGTATCAGTATAGAGTGATTGCCAAGATAACTCTCAAGATAGCTGTCCAGATCCTCCTCTGATTTAAATATAAATTTGATTTGTGTTCGACATCTTTCAATCACAGATGTATTCTGAACAACTTCACCCTCATAGATGTAGAATTTAGTCAAATCCTCTCCTCCACATTTAAATAGGGTATATTTTCCAAGATTAACCTTTGAAGCTACTCCTATTCCTATTCCCGTTTCGTAATGTGAAGTTAGCCTATATGCAGATCCAATTGACAGAGGTGCGGTACAGTGGGCAAAATCAACGCTTCTGTCAACTCTCTCAATTGATGATGGGTTGGCCATAAATGAGACGCTTGAGCAGAGCTCTCTGGCGATTATCATGCTCCATAGGGAGGGGATATCTCCTTCGCATCCTGCTACCACTCCATTGTCGTTTAAAAGAGATAAAGCTAAGCAAGCAGTTGAATTACAAGACTTAACAAGATCGAAACACTTGATTGTAAGCGAGGAGAGTTTGAACTCCTTACATATATTATTTAGAACATTATATAATCTTAAAGCATCTTTTATGTCACACTCCAATCGGTGAGTATCCCTGTTCTTATTTAATTTTTGAAGCAATAAAAGAGATTCCGGGTCATCTGCCGTCTCTCTGTTAAATCGGGATACAACCTCATCTGTATCTATTTGGGTGAAACAAGTTCCATATTTTTGGGCAACCCTCTCTTTGTCTATTTTTGAAGATATCAGCCAGTCAGATTCACCTCCAATCAATCCTATATTCTGTTTTGAGATATTTGAGATCCCAATTTGAATCTTTTCCAAGTACTCCAACTCCTGAGTCATATCTTGTACATATCTCTCTGAGGGCTCTGCAGGAATATTAATATGTTTATGCATTATACCGTTATTGCTGAGCCATGTTAGAATTTCCAGAGAGGCGGCGAGGGAGTTGTGATAAGAGTCGCTGATTACAACCACAGGCTTAGGGAGAGATTTGTGAATCTTAAGGAAAAGCTCTTCGGAACCTCCTGATGCAATAAAAAGAGATGTAAAAGCCCCATCTGAGGCTCCATGAGTTATCTCTTGCGGTGATGATAGTAACTTTGTGTTATATATAGAGCGGATTATATTCAAAGAGTCCCTCTTATCACCTGTTAGAGAATTCAGATCGTTTAACGGGGAGTAAAGTGTTATAAGGTTAAGGTTTTTCTCCATTTTATGAATATATTTACACCCACTTTAAAACAAAAGCGGTAAACAAAGTTAGTCAATTTGGAAAGATACTTTTTAACACTTTAATAACTCTTTTGAACAATTACACGAATCAAATAACTTTTTTATATCGATTTAAATGGGAAAATCACATAATCACAGCCACAGTGACTCCCCGGAAAAAAATATTGCAACAGCTTTTTTTTTAAATCTTGGATTTGCAGTAATAGAACTCATTGGTGGCTTTATAACAAATTCTGTAGCAATTCTCTCTGATGCGGTTCACGATTTTGGAGACGCTCTCTCCCTTGGGGTTGCCTACTACCTGCAAAAAGTATCACAAAAAAAGGGGGACAACAGATACTCTTACGGATATAAACGCTTTTCTCTGCTAGGCTCAATTTTTATCTCACTTGTTCTAATTCTTGGTTCTGCATTTATTATAAATGAGGGTGTTGCCAGAATAATTGAACCGCAACAAGCAGACTCTAAAGGTATGATGATACTTGCTGTTTTAGGGATTGTTGTAAATGGAATTGCCGTTCTTAAATTAAAAAAGGGCAAGACTCACAATGAAAAAGCAGTACTGTTACATCTTACCGAAGATGTTCTGGGATGGGTAGCAGTTCTTATTGGAAGTATTATCATGACCTTTGTCGATATTCCTATTCTTGACCCGATTATGTCTATCGGTATTACACTCTGGGTTCTCTTTAATGTATACAAAAATCTAAAAGAGACTGTAAGAATAATGCTTCAGGAGATTCCCGGCCAGTTAGATCTTATCAGAATGAAAGAGGAGATTCTGGAGTTGCCCTCAGTTATCTCTATGCATGATATTCATCTCTGGACAATGGACGGCGATCACCATATATTAACACTCCATATTGTAGTTGATAAATCAGAAATTCCTAATGAGTGTCGTGATCTTAAGAAGAGAGTCAGAGAGGTTGCGTGCAAGTATGGTGCAAAACATATAACTATTGAGATAGAGAGTGAAGAGGAGTCTCTGGATTGTACATACAGAACAGATCCCTGCTAATAAAAAAATCCGGCACTGTTTGCGAATTTAAAAAACACAAACAGTACCGGATATTTTTTCAATACTCCTATCAAGCCTCCGGAACTTGCTCCTCCTTAACGGCAAGAAATGAGCTCAACTGACAAGGAGAAAACTCCTTTAAGTATGAATATCTCTCATCATTCCATGATTTTGACTTATTGATATAGATCTGTGCCGAGTTGTCAAATGAACTATCTTTTTGAGCATCAATCAGCAGAAGATATGACATTATTATATGCGAAGCCATTTCGACTAATCGTCTGGCATGAAAGTCAATATAGTCATTATCTTTTCCTGCCACCATCTCAACAGCTCTCTCATACTGAACCGTCATATCGGTAAGAATCTTTTTAAGCTGCTCATAATCTGCTTTTACAGTGAGACTCTCATACTCTTTTATCTGAGAAAGATATCCTCCGTTGGTGACATATCTTTGGGCCGCGACAACCTGAAGTTGAGATGTCCCCTCATATATTGTAGTGATTCTGGCATCTCTGAAGAGTCGTTCTATAGGGTAATCTTTCATGAATCCGGAACCTCCGTGTATCTGCAAAGAGTCATATGCGTTTTGGTTAGAGTACTCAGAGGCCATTAACTTTAGCATAGGAGTTAACATATCTGCTTGTCTCTGATATCTCTTTGCATCACTCCTCTCTTCGGGTGTCAGCTTTCTCTCTTCTGCAATGAATCCGTATGCTTTATAAAGATCTACAAATCTTGTTGTCTCATATAGAAGTGCTCGTGATGCCTGAAGCTTTGCCTTGATTATGGCTAGCATCTCATATACAGCAGGAAACTGAATGATTGGCTTCCCAAATTGTGCTCTCTCGTGAGCATACTTAAGGGCTTCTCTGTAAGCTGCTTCTGATATTCCCACTGACTGTGCTCCAACACCGAGGCGAGCACCATTCATTAGAGACATAACATACTTTATGAGTCCCATTCTCCTTTCACCTACAATTTTGGCAGGTGCATTGTTAAAGACCAATTCGCATGTAGGAGAGCCTTTTATTCCGAGTTTATTCTCAATCCTTCTTACAGTAACTCCTCCCCATGCCTGATCGTGAACAAAGTATGAGAGTCCGCGACCATCTGTGGTATTCTCCTCCGATCTGGCAAGAACAAGCTTAATCTGAGCATCTCCGTTAGTGATAAATCTCTTAACACCATTAAGATACCACATACCATCGGTTTCGTTAAGCGATGCTCTAAGCATAACTGCCTGAAGATCACTTCCTGCATCCGGCTCTGTAAGATCCATAGAGCAGGTATCACCAAGATTTATTCTTGGCAGAAACTCTTGCTTAATCTCCTCTGAGCCAAATTCATGAATTGTCTCTGCACAATCCTGAAGACCCCAAATGTTTGCAAACCCCGCATCTGCCCTTGCAACCAATTCTGCTGCCATAACGTATGGAACCATTGAGAAATTTAGCCCTCCAAACTCTCTTGGAAGAGACATTCCGTACAGACCTGCCTGTGTAAGGGTATCCTGATTTTTTTGGGTGCCGGGAGCATAAGTTACTCTTCCATTTTCATGATGAGGTCCGTGCTTGTCTACCTCTTCTGCATTTGGAGCAATGGTCTCACCGCAAATCTCTCCCAGAATCTCAAGAATCTTATCATAAGAGTCTATTGTATCTTCAAAGTTGAAGGGGGCATAGTCAAATTTGCCTGAATCTTTGAACTCCTGCTCCTTTAATCTGACAATCTTTGTCATTAAAGGGTGAGTCAATTGAAATCTAAGATCTTTATTGTCTTTATAGAAGTTTGCCATACTATTTGCTGTTTAATTTATAAGATTTTATCATCTTGGGGATAATCTCATTAATATCGCCAATTATAGCATAATCTGCTATCTGATGAATTGGGGCATTTGGATCACTATTTATAGATATTATCATTGCAGACTGATCCATACCGGCGGTGTGTTGAATCTGTCCGGATATCCCAGCTGCAATATAAAGTTTTGGCCTTACAGTGATTCCTGTCTGCCCTATCTGTCTTGCCGGTTCGGCAAATCCTGCATCAACAGCAGCTCTTGAGGCACCAACTTCTGCACCCAAAACAGATGCAAGTTCATAAAGAAGGTTGAAGTTCTCTTTAGATCCGACACCAAAGCCACCTGCAATTATTACCGGAGATCCTTTAATGTCAATTTTCCTCTCCTCAATATGCCGTTCAATAATCTCAACAACAAAATCTTCATTTTTTATAATAGCTGAGGTATCAATGTGGACAATCTCACCCTTTACCGGAGTGGGCAGAGGCTCTTTTTTCATTACTCCTTCGCGAACAGTAGCCATTTGAGGGCGACAATCCGGATTGATTATGGTTGCTATGATATTTCCGCCAAATGCGGGTCTGATCTGGTAAAGAAGATTGCTGTACTCTTTTCCGCTTTTTGCCTCTTTGTGATCACCAATCTCAAGAGAGGTACAGTCGGCAGTGAGGCCGCTCACGAGGGCACTTGAAACTCTTGGGGCAAGATCTCTACCGGCACTTGTTGCTCCAAAAAGAGCAATCTGAGGCTTCTCTCTTTTTAAGAGATCTACAGTGATTGCTGCGTATGGAAGTGTAAGATAGTATTCCAGTCGTTTATCCTGAGCAAGGTAAACAGTTTCAGCTCCATAGGATAACAGCTCCGGGGTGAGATGTTCTACCTTATCTCCAATCAATAGTGCTTCAAGCTTACAGGATAGCTCCTTAGCAAGAGAGCGTCCTTTTGTGAGCAGCTCAAGACTTACATCTGATATTTTTCCTCCCTCGGCTTCTATATAAATTATTATATTATTCATTATGAGATATTTAAGTATTAACCAATTGTGTGAGAAGAGATAAGATCTGTAATCAGGGAGTCGATATCCTCGAAACTGGAGGAGAGTCTCTTGGACTCTTTTGCCTGGAATACAATATTCTCAATTTTCTTTACTTTTGTTGGTGATCCGGAGAGACCATAGTGAATCTCATCACCGCCTACATCAGCTACTCCCCATTCGGGAATTCTTAAAGACTCCTTACTATTTAACGGCAGGTATGAATTATGTTCATTGTCCTGCTCTTCCGATAGAGTTTTGGCGTGTTTATACTTCATCACCTGTTTTGCGTTTCTCGGACG
>JAUYTB010000183.1 GCA_030695305.1 Bacteroidales bacterium | reverse complement strand
CTCTCCATAAGATCTTTAGCAAGAAGATTACCCCTGTATCCTGTCCCTCCCGTTTTACTTACGATGGGTTTACCATTAAGGATCACCGTGGTATCCACATAGGCAAGGAGTCCCAGATACCTCTCTCTGTCTGAACTCTCTTTGCACCCTATAAGCCACTGGAGTAACTTATCTGCATGCTTATCTGTCTCATAGCCATAGTTGCTGTCAATAAATGCAAACCTCTCAATAAAACCCGGGATTGACTCCATACCAGAAATATAGTTAAAACAGAATCGCCCCCCTCCACTATGGCTTGCCAATGTAATCCGCTGCCTCTCCGCAGTTGCAGTTTCCGGTAGTCTCTGTGAGATAAAGAGACGAACGCTATCTATTAATAGTGGGTAGAGCGAATATGAGTTTTTATATTTAGCCGCGTGGGATGTCCATGCAAGCATATCACTCTCTAAGTAGACCACTATATAGTTAAACCTTTTGTCTCTCTCTCTAAGAAAGCGTGTCTGTGCTGCTATATGCTGAATGTCAAACCTCCAGACTCCCTCTTTATCTTTAGTATCGGCAAAGGGCAAGAGACCCTCTGTCTGCTCTATTGTATTACCGTTTGGAAGGGCATATATAATAATCCTGGTCTCTCTCTCCCTTTTAAGCTCTGTTTGCTTCGGTATATTAATGACCACCCTGCTCTCCGGAATTATGTCTCTGATCTCTATTCTGTACTCTCCGAATCTCCCGGAATAACTCTCACTCACTTGAGAGATTGCCTCATTTGCGCTACAGATTGCAAGAGTAACAAGCAAACCTGCTACGGTAAAGATCAGGGAACGAAATGAGGGGTGAGACTCCATTATTTAAAAAACCCGCCGGACTCAAGAAGCTCATTAACTTTTGAGACTCTGTCGTCCAGCATCTGCTTAGAAGATGCTTCTGCAATAAATCTAAGATATGGCTCTGTATTTGAAGGTCTTATATTAAACCACCAATCGGAGAACTCTACTCTGTAGCCATCAAAATCGTACTGAGCGGTTGCTCTCTCCTTAGAGATAAAGTGGTCTCTTATAAGATCCATCGCCTCTTTTTTTCTCTCAATCTTAAAATTGATCTCTCCCGAATTATGATAACTCTCTATTTGAGAGATGATTCCAGAGAGGGTGATACCCTTTCTCTTCATATCCGAAATAACTCCTAAAATTATAAGTGCGGCCATAATTCCGGAGTCGCTGTAGAAGAAATCCCGGAAGTAGTAGTGACCCGCAAGCTCTCCTCCATAAATTCCATCTAACTCCCTCAATTTATGAGCTGCAAAGGCACGCCCTACCCTCCATGTGTGCATTACGCCACCCATAGGTGTAATATATTCGGCCACTGCTTTGGAACTGCGTATATCCTGAAGCACAGCACCTCTCTCTCCCCTCTCCTCCAAAAAGTAATGACCCATAAGAGCAATCATAAGATCCGGAGAGATAAACCTTCCGTTTTCATCTACAAACATCACCCTGTCTCCGTCCCCGTCAAAGATCACTCCTACATCGCATGACCTCTCCTTTACCAGCTTCTGAAGATCTATGATATTTTCCGGAACTAGCGGATTGGCTTCGTGGTTGGGAAATGTTCCGTCAGGCTCATCAAATATAT
>JAUYTB010000179.1 GCA_030695305.1 Bacteroidales bacterium | reverse complement strand
TGTCCGGAGATTCTTGAAAATCAGATGAACTTTTTCCATAGAATGCCTTAGATTTATAAATAATTATTTTTGACGATAAGTCGTCGGTTAATTCTCTTTAATGCTCTTCTCAATTATGTCCCACCACTTTCTAGTAACAATATGAGACATATCAAAAATCATAAGCCCACCATCATTACTTTTAAGTGCCTGTTTAACAGCCCTTGAAAATGTTTCAGCATCTCCTTCGTACTGCTCAACATACAATGAACCTATTACAGGAACAACTCCGCGGGTTATCTCCTTTACCAGCTCCGATCCACCCTCTACAGTATACCAGTAAGTTCTGCTGTTATCCATTCCCGGCTCATCTCTGCGACCCGGCTTTCCGGTAGCATTATCCAGATCCTCTTTTGTAACTGTTGTGTAGTATAGCCCTGTCATATAGAAATCCATCAGCTCTGCATATCCGCTATTTTTGTACTGAGGTGTTGCCCACCAGAACTCTTTTGACGGGTCGTAATCCTTACTTGTAAAGTTGACCCCAACATAGTAATAAGAAGGGTACCAGGCTCCTGTATAGACACCAATACTCAGTTTCCTGTTAACACTCCTTAGCATATTATGAGCATCCTGCATAAAATTCTTAATCACCATTGCCCTCCATTCAGACCATAAAGGGAATAGTTTTCCTGTCTTATACTCCATTTTCCCATCATCTTTCTTAACCCAATAGAGGATATCATCCGGGAAATTCTCCACCTTTACTCCCGAGTACTCTTCGAAAAGTCTCCTCGATAGTGGGCTGAAATCAGAAGTTATATTATCGAATCTCATCCTGTCTAAAATAAGACCATCCAGTTTCTTATACTTTGAGGCAAACTCACGCAAAATATCTAACTGATACTTTTGAACCTCCGGATTAGCAGGATTCATCATACCATTGTAGTTCCACTTCATCTCACCGATAGGCATCATCTTACCCTCCCAATATACCTGTGATTGCCACTGAGGATACTGCTTATATATAACCCCCCTGTTAAAAAAGTTATGACCACCTGCAAAGATGTTAAGAGAGGCATGAACCTTCAGCCCGAGTTTATGCCCCTCTTTAATAAAGACTCCCATCATATCGAAATCTTCACTCCTGTAATATCCATCCCACTCACCCATATAAGGTGCAATCTTACTTTTATACAGAACCTCTCCCATAATGGATTTCACGTCAACAACCACGTCTGTAAAACCTATCCTTTTTAACTTCTCTAAATAAAACTTAATAGAATCTGCCGATCCCATTCTTTGAAAATTGGCTTCGCAATCTATCCACATATACTTCGGCTTGCCTTGGCCATGGACAGATAAGCTAATTGCGAAAATTGCAAATAAAATGACGAGTCTCTTCATATTTAAAATCTTGAATTAATATCTTAATACAACTATTCCAGTACAAACATAATAAATATTTTTATTTAAAACCAAAATATAATAAATATATTTATTAATCAAGATATAAAACTAGCAAGATTATAAGTAATAATAGTTGGTTTAAAGCATTATATTTATTAATACCCCAAAAAGATCTATATTATTAGACCATTTAGGTTCATATTTAACAATTAGGGTGAATCCATTATTAATAAATATATTCTATTAAAAACATTTAGTTAATAATAAATTTTATTAATTAATTTGTCTTTTTTAAATATTATACTACTTTTGCGATACTTTAAAACTTAATTAATATGACACTCTCCTGGATAGACATTCTTATAATGTGCGGCTACATTGTAGCAATTATCTCTGTTGGGTTTTACCTCTCCAAAAGAGCGACAAAAAATATTGATACCTATTTTCTGGGAGGGAACAAGATAAAATGGTACTTTTTAGGCCTCTCCAATGCTTCCGGGATGTTTGACATATCAGGAACTATGTGGACTGTGGCAATTCTGTTTGTCTACGGGCTTAAAAGTGCATGGATCCCCTGGCTGTGGCCTGTATGGAATCAGGTATTTGTTATGGTCTTTCTTGCAATCTGGATGAGGCGTTCAAATGTGATGACAGGGGCAGAGTGGATTCTTACCCGTTTCGGAGGAAGAGGCGGAAGATACTCCCATATTATAGTAATATGCTTTGCTGTTATAAGTGTAATTGGTTTTATGGCTTACTTTTTCGAAGGGATCGGTAAGTTTGCCGTTCAGATTCTACCATGGGATCTTACTGCAGATATAGGATTTATGACACTTACATCTGCACACTCATATGCATTGATAATCATAGGAATTACAACACTATACACCCT
>JAUYTB010000176.1 GCA_030695305.1 Bacteroidales bacterium | reverse complement strand
TTCTCCCATTTAATCGGCAAAAATTTGATAGGCATATCCCTGTCAAATGTCTCCGAGTTTGTCCAGCACTCAAGACCATGCCTGTCTGCAAGTCTTTTGTTGATTGTTAAAAAATCTACCAGCTGATCATACTCTACATGACCATCCTGAAAAGCCACAATATCTACAGCCCCCTTTATCCCGGCAAAAATCTCATCCCACTCCTCTTCGTGAGAAGAGAGAGATACAGACTCCCCCCTGTTTGTAACTGAGGTGTACTGGCTGATATTCTTAGCTCCGTCTATATATGGTGAGATCATAGTTGGCAACCCTCCGGAGAGCTCTTTGCAGTATCTGCCCAAACCCGCATACATATCTATTATTTTGCCTGTCTTACGGCTGCACTCCTGGGATATATACCAACCGGAGAAGGATTTGTAATGGCCATACCTCTCCCATACCTCATCTATTACCAGGCGGTTAATCTCTGCCTCTTTCTCATAATCTCCCTTATCCCAATACTTTCCCGAATCATAGAGCCCAAAAAAGAACTTCATGCCCCACTTATCGCTCAGCTTAAGATACATCTCCACGAGATCTACAGGCGGAGTATAGCACGCTTCCCTCTCGGTAAGCACTTTAGAGGGAAACGTCTGCCATCTCCTATATCCGCACCGAATTAAAATTACCGTATCTATTCCGGCCTCTTTCATATACCCGAAATCTTTATCCCACTCCTGCTCCCCCCAATTCTGGTGGGGAATATCGTGGCTTATCTCATCCAGAAAAGTGCCTTTTATCTTCATAACATGGTAATTAAAATGTTGTTTATAAAGGTTCTAAACTCTATTTTTTTGCATTTGCCGCATCAATTCCGGTCTTGACAAACTGCCACTGATTGTTCTGCTTAAGGTGTATCATATCAAAGAAGAAGTATCCATCTCCTGCGTTTATACATGCGTCAACAGAGTTTGATATTGCCTGACCCACATTTACTCCGGCCGGTACTTGGTTTGGATAGAAGAAATTACCATCCGGACCTCCTGAGATTGGAACATCACCCATTGTAACCTCTTTCGCCTTTAGGCAGAAGCCCTGCATTGTCCACTCATTTGAGCCGTAAACCCTGTCGGCAGCAGCATATGCACCTATCAAGAGAAAGTCAAGATGATCTGCATAACCGAAATTCTTATACTCCGTTGTAGCCCAGCTATATCTGGAAGATGTGTTAAACCTTGGGCTAGCCCAGTTTACGCCAACATCATAGTAAGATGAGTACCACCCACCTACATATATTCCAAAATCTACTTTAGGATTGACAGCCCTAACTCTATCTTTTGCCTTAACAACAAAGTCGTGAATAACTTTTACCCTAAACTCAAGCCACTTCTTAAAGTGTACAGGAAGCGGATTAGGAAGCTGTCCAACTTTTGTTCCCGGAGGGATGATATCACCTGGGAAGTTAGCAACAGACTGCCCTATATAGTTCTCGAATTTCTGCTTGGTATAGGTAGAGAAATCACTCTCAAATCCATCAAATCTACCTCTGTCAATAACAATACCATCCAGGTTTTGATATCTGGCCAAATCTTCTAGAATTTGAAATATATACTCTTGAACATCATCTCTTACCGGATTAAAAAACTTAGCATTCTTATTATGATCCATAATGCTTTTAATCCCCTCGGGAAGATTCAGATCGGTTGCCCAAGCACGTTTTGTGTTGTCCCTAAAGAGCACCCCCTGAGAACCTAGAGATGTTGTGTTTCCTCCGGTAAAGGTATTGATAGCAGCATAAACCTTAAGCCCCAGTTTATGACCTTCATCTATAAAGACCTGGAGATAATCCCATGTTGCACTCCTCTCTACCTTTGTATACCCCCCTGGGAGCCACGCACCAAGCCATCTTACCTGATCTACCTTATTGGTATTGAAAAGCACATCACCCGTTGTTGGCCTAACATCTACAATAACATGTGTAAAACCTGTGTTCTTTGCAATTGTAAGGTCTCTTGTGATATTCTCCTTGCTGTTTGCAAAATCCGGAAAGTTTGCAGCAGCATCAATCCATAAATATTTTGGTTTATCCGAATTCAAAACCGGCTTCTCCTCCGGCCACTCCCAATCTGGTGTCGATGGCTCTTTGCTGCATGAACAGTGCATGTTAATGAGTAATACCGGTATTACCAGCAACCTCATGAAATTTATCCTCTTTATAATCACAATATTCAGATTTATCAGATTAATTACCTCTCCTTTTAAACAGATAAATCCGGTATCTCCGTACGGAGATACCGAAATCTATCTTAAATATACATACTATTTATCAATACAGTCAAATTCCCAGGCAACCAAACTTCTGCAGTTACCATCTGTATAATATAGTCTTAGTTTATAGCCGTCAGCCGATGGAATAAGCAGGATATCGCTTGATGCAAATACCGGAGTACCAAACTTATACTCATTTGTAGTAAATACTCTAGACGGTGAATTATCAAACCTGTCTGTAAACTGATCCAATGTTGTTACATCAAACATATAACCAAGACACTGACTATAAGTAAAGTGCATTCCACCATAGATTGCCACATAAGTTGCTCTGTTAAACACAACAGCATCAACAGTGTTAAAATTAGAGTTTGCACCCCATGTAGATGTCGCAAGCATAGCAACTCCGTTATTGGTTGCACCGTTAACTGCGTTAAGCTTGTTGCCTGCGCCGCCATAGTTGGTAATAAAGTAATGACCGTTCTTATCTGTCGAGCCATAAACAACATCGGTATTACCGGAGTTCCAGTTAACGATATTTGTTGCAACAATCGCCTCAGGCTCACCTACAACTCCATCCTTGATTATCCAACGCATAAATTCGTTGTGTGCCGGAGGATTTGCCCATGCCCATGTAGGAACTGTTATAATGGCATCCTTTGTAATATCACCCTGAACAGAGATCTTAGCCCCAAGTCTCACACCCTTTCCAAGAGTATAGGTCATGGTGATAAACTCAACAGGAGCGCTGGTTACTGAGTTTGTCTTCCAAATTTTGAATACGTTATTCTTGGTTGTATTGTTACACAGGAGCAGATTACCTGCCTTATCGGAGGTTATTGCACCACCTGCCAGGTCCATACTTCCGGCTATAAGACCAAGTCTCTCTCCGGTTGTACTGTTAAAATAGTGCTGCTCTGTTCCAACGCTAAGTATAAGATGGTTACCTATTGCCGCCAAAGTGTGGTTCTTGTTTGCTCCATTGGCAATTCCATATTTGATACTCAAATCATTTGCCCAAAGCTCTGTTTGACTTCCCGGACGGAATCCGTAGTTGATCTTAGGAGGAATTGTCTTCTTTACTGTATATATAGCTTTAGTGGTTCCGTCATGTGCCGTTACAGTAAAAGTTACACCTTGCGAATAGTCTCTTGAAACTGAAGGATCCGGAGAGATTGTAGCATGTGGAGATATTGCCACAGATGCTGTTGACATTCCCAGATTATCTATAGTTATAAGAGAGATTGTTTTCGAATCCTGATCAATAACTCCATTTATAGAAGGGGTGTTAAGAGTAAAGTTAAGAATAGCACACTTGTTACTCTTTCTTCTTTCTCCCTTGATCATATACCTTTTAACTGATCCATCTGCCTTTGTTACAGTGATAGGATTACCGGTTGTAAGATTCAAAACACCTAGAGCCGGCTCTATAAATGTATTATCGTCAAGATTAGCTGTAATCTTCATCTTTGTAATCTCGGTAGGTTTTGTGCTCTCCTCCGGATAGAACCATGGAACAGGAATTATTATCTCTTCAGCATCAGGGTTTGATATCTGAAGTGTGAATTTTGCGTTAGCATCATTCTTAAACTCCCCCTCCGAAAATTGCGCCGATACGCTGTTTAACCCCTGTCTCACCTCAGTTGGGATAAGTACCTCGGGTTTGTGGCAGCCGCTCATAATTGTAAGCAGAGCCGCAAAGAGTATTATAATATTTCTTTTCATATCTACTTTCTGTTTTATCTCCATTCAGGATATTGTTGTACAGCTGTGTTATTCATCAACTCTGTCTCCGGAAGAGGTATCCTGTACATCTTCTGCTGGAAAGAGCGGTCCTGCTTATCTACATCGATATAAAAATATGTATAGATTGCACCCTCGCGGACAATTCTAAGTCCGTGAACACGACTTCCCGGCCCGTTATACTCAATATGAGCAAGTCTCCATCTGCGCATATCCCAGTAGAGATGACCCTCATATGCAAGTTCAATCTTACGCTCTTGTCTGATTGCCGCAAAGAGATCTGCACCACTTCTATCTGAATACGGAAGTCCTACCCTCTCTCTTACTCTTCTGATATCTGAATTTGCAACGGCAGCATTATTAAGCATATAAGCAGCTTCTGCTCTGTTGATATATACCTCAGCAAGGCGAATTGCCACCCAAGTTTGAGTACTTGCCTGAGAGTTAAGGTCTATATGAGTCTCATCTACAAGCTTCCTAAGGTAATACCCGGTAGTTGACCTTCCTGATGGGCTTGGATCATCTTTAAAAGCGCTAAAACCGTCAACCCCATTAACATATGTCTCAATCTGTCTCCCTTTCCATGAAGCACCATTGTACAGAATTGAGGCGTGAAATCTAACTTCAAGCTGACTATAAGGAGGGGTTACTGTTGTACCCTCTGTCTTACGCCAAGGTGACCAGTCAATAAATCCACCTGTTGCTTTTTCATAAGATTCAACCATCTCTTGTGTAGGTGTTGCACGACCTCCCACTCCAGGAACATCTCCGCCCGGAGAGAATAACCGGTTAAAGCTATGAGTTGGCCCTCCTGTCTGCATATAGTTAAACTCAAGAATCGACTCTTTATTGCCCTTGGTTGCAGAGGTAAATGCTTTTTTGTAATCTGCAACGTTACTGCCTGCCTGAAGCTCGTAGATACCAAGATTGAGAACAGAATCAGCAGCATCTTTAGCTACCTGCCACTTTTTGGCATATAACATGGCTCTGGATTGCATTGCAAACGCTGCTCCCTTTGTTACTCTTCCAATGTTGGCTCCGCTCCAGCTCTTAGGCAAATTCTTTGCGGCAAAATCAAGATCGGCCTGAACCATCTCCCAACCTTGTGCCTCTGTACTTAAAGGTGTCGATTTTGAAATTTTTGACAAATCTTCGTCATATAAAATAACATCCCCGCTTCTCTTAATGAGCTGAAAGTATAGAAATCCGCGAAAAAAACGTGCCTCTGCCTCAAAACGCAATCTGGTAGATTCGTTAAGGCCTGTTCCATACTGCTTAAGCCCAAACAGAAACTCATTGACCCTTCTGATTCTGGTATACAAAACATCCCACATTCCAAGATGAAACGCTGCTGTTGGTGCAGCCATTCCTCCGTCGGCATATGCAACAATATTTGCAAAGCCCACATGGGTACCCGGTGTCATTGACCCATACTTAAGAGTCTCAGTTAGTCCTTCGGTAAGACCAACCTGGCTATCTCCATCTCCAAATGCTCCATAAATATTAATATATGGATAGAAGCCATTAACGTATAACTCAACCGACTCGGCATTCTGCCACACCATTTTGTCGGAAAGTCTGTCTGTGGGATTCATGTCCAGGAACTTATTACACCCCGGCAGAATCACACCCATCAATAGTAAAAGTGCTAATATTTTTGTTTTCATATTATCTGTTTATTAAAAAGAGATAGTTAATCCGCCCATTACAGTCCTCTGCTGAGGATAGTATCCATTTGTAACTCCCGGTCTCTCAGGGTCAATACCAGCAGGCAAACCGCTTAAAGTAAATAGGTTTGTTCCCTCAAGATATACTCTTATACTTTCGCTCCCTATCTTTAATGAGAGATGTTTAGGTATAGTGTATCCAATCTGAGCCGATTTCATTCTTACATACTTACCATCACGAAACCAGAATGTAGATGCATAGGCATTATTGGTATTTGGAGGTGTAAGTGAAAGTCTTGGGAAGGTACCTTCTGTGTTGTCCGGTCTCCACGACTGCTCTACAAGATATACAGGAGAGTTTGAACCTGCACGGAAAGGTCTTGTGTAGATTGTGTTGTCGTCATTATAATTATAATAGGTACCGGTAAGAGAGATCTCATTTAGAGCACCTGCAGTAAATAACATTGAGAAGTCAAAACCTTTCCAGCCACCATAGATATCCAGACCTGCAGTAAGCTCCGGTCTGTTTGGTTTACCCACAAGTGCACGATCCTGAGCATATGAGATAATACCATCACCGTTAAGATCTTTATACTTAATATCTCCCGGGCGAGGTCTTGCACCTTGAATATAAGCAGAGTTATCTATCTCCTCTTCACTCTGGAAAAGACCAATGGCAACTAGTCCGGGCATTGCCCAAGGCGATTTGCCGATTCTCTTTGCATAGTCAGGAGTGTTAGGACTATCCTGATATTTGAGATAACGTGTTTTTGCGTAACTCAAATTCAACTTTGCTCCGTAGTAAAATGTCCCAATTCTGCTATCGTGAGTAAGCATAAGGTCAATACCTTTGGAGTCCACACTATTGTTATTTACGTATGTAGTGTAGTATCCGCCCATAGAGCCCGGCATTGCGCCCTGTGATCCCAATATATCCCAGGTATAGTTGTAAAATACATCAAACTCAATACCAAGCTTTCTGCTCCATAGAGAAGCATCAAATCCAAAGTTATAGGCAATCATCTTCTCCCAAGTCAAATTAGGATTGGCTACAGCAGTTGTCATCAGAGCATTTTGCTGTTGTCCGTTGAAAATTACCTGTGGTGTAGGATTACTGCCACCAATAAAACTCATTGTACTTAGAAACGCATAAGGAGAAACGGGGTCTGACCCCAATACCCCAACCGAGCCTCTTATCTTGAGATTATCTACAAAATTTGCCACTCCACGGAAAAACTCCTCATTAGAGATTCTCCATCCTAAAGATATCGATGGGAATAGTCCCCATCTTTTACCGGCTACATTTCCGGCAAATTTATATGATCCGTCATAGCGAGCAGATAGCTCTGCAAGGTAGCGGTTATCATAGTCGTACTTAACACGACCTACAAAACCTAAGCTTCTGTTTGCATCACTTGATCCCGATATAGGGTTGTCAGAAGGAACTCTGGCCATATTCAGCTCCGGCAGTTCGGTAAAATAGAACCCCTTTCCATAAGCGGCAAAACGGTTAGTTTTATAATCCCTTGCCTCCATAAGAAACATAGCGTCAACATTATGCTTATTAAAGATATTTGCATAGTTGATACTACTTTGAGAGACCATTCTGCTCCACTGAGAAAGGCCCTCTCCCAGTGTTCTGTCTACCTGATTTCTAGCATCTGTAGTAAGGCCATAAGAGATCTCAGATGTAGTTGAATTAGGAATTGTCTCAAGAAGAACCTTATACGGAGTACTGAAGTTCTTAGAGACAGTAACATTATAGTCATATCCACCTGTATATCTCAAATCCAGACCCTTAACCCATGGAATATCCCAACGAAGAGTGATATTAGTCTGTATAGAGTTTGAGACAGATTTGTTTTGTCCGGAAAGAGTTGCTGCAGCAACAGGGTTGATTGCATTATTGTATGCATTTCTACTAGCAACAGGAACCCCGTTTATCTCCATTGGCAGATAAGGGTGTGCGTAAGCAGCTTGTTCTGCAACAGACAACCATGCAGGAGCAGAGTAACCTGCTGCACCCGAGCCACCGGCACCATAACCAGGCGAACGAGTATCGCTTACACTACCTGCAATTCCCAATGTCAGTGTAAGGTTCTTTGCTACTTTTGCATCTATATTACTTCTTAAGTTATATCTAGAAAATGTAAAAGTCTCAATATTACCTTTTTGATCTAAGAATCCAAGTGATGCAAAGTATTTTATCTTATCGGTACCGCCTGTAGCAGTAACATTGTGCTGCTCATTTATACCAACCTTATAGGTCTCTTTTATCCAGTCTGTGTTTCCCCATCCATCGGTAGGATCGCCATTTAGCATCTTAGCAACCTGGCTCTCTGTAAACACAGGATCGTTTCCGTCAAGAACCCTTGCCTTGTTATACCAGTAGGCATAACCCGGACCATCCAGAAATTGAGGGAAATTTGCATTCATAGAGGCACCCATAGATCCTTTATAACTGATCTTAGACTCGCCGCTTTTACCTTTTTTTGTGGTGATTATGATTACACCGCCGGCACTCTGAAGACCATAGACAGCTGCAGAGGAGGCATCCTTTAGTATAGAGACACTCTCTACATCATTAGGGTCAATATTGTCAATCGAACGAGGCATCCCATCTACAATATAAGCAACACCCGCACGCGAACCCCTGATTCTAAGCCCTGCAAAGTCTGCTCCCGGCTGTCCGGACTCCTGAACTGAGGATACCCCGGCAACACGACCACCCAGGATACTCGAGATATTTGTAGCTG